>CAZQZF010000318.1:0-1507 GCA_964597745.1 uncultured Zetaproteobacteria bacterium | reverse complement strand
CGGGCAAAGGAACAAGCGAGGGCGCGGCTGTATTTATGAATAGTGCAGGCTAAATCCTGACTGGTAGTAAAATTATTTATGCAGGAGCCAGAGAATCAGGCTGATCACGATACTGATCAGAATGCCCGTAGTAATGGGGAAATAGAAGTGGAAGTTTTCCCTTTCGACCACGATGTCGCCTGGCAGGCGGAACAGACCGAGCCTGGAGAGCCACGGCCAGGCAATACCGACTATTACCAGCAGCAGACCAATGGTGATCAATGTGCGGGACAACTGATTAATCTGTAGGAGCTTCTGCTTCCTGACGCAGGTATACGGTGCGACTTGGGAAGGCAAACTCCAGGCCGAGACCCTTCAGAAGTTTCATGATCTGAATATTCACATCCTGACGCACCTGCAGGTATTCGGCCCAGTTGGTGGACTTGCTGAAATAGTACATAAAGATGGAGAGTGATGAATCGGCAAATTCATCGAATTTCACCAGCGAGAATTTTTGATCCACGCCGGGGTGCTCTTTCAGGATGGTCTCAATGCCTTCGATGGCCTGCTGCATCCGGGCGGGGGACGTGTCATAGGTGATACCGATACGCATCTTGATGCGCCGCTTGGATCGGGCATGGATATTATCAATGACCATATTGGCCAGGGTGGAGTTCGGCACATTGACCAGCGTCCTGGCGAAGGTGCGGATGCGGGTGGAACGAAATCCGACCTCCTCCACGATCCCCTCAAAATCCGCGGTCTTGATCCAGTCTCCGACCGTAAACGGCCGGTCAATGAGAATCATGATGGAGCCGAATACATTGGCAATCGTGTCCTTGGCCGCCATGGCAATGGCAATGCCGCCAATACCAAGCGAGGCAATCAGACCACTGATGGAATAGCCCATGTTCTGGGCCACGACGAGCACGCCCGTGATGGCAATAAAGATCTTCATGGTTTTGGACACGAACGGGACCAGCTGATCATCAAGTGAAGTCTCCGTCCTGGCCGCCCGCGCCTTGAAATAGGCTGTCAAGCCGTCAATCAGCCGCCAGAGAAACCATATGCCAACGGCAATGGTGGCAATTCGTCCCGCATGATCCGAGAGACTGATCAGCGGGAATGCCTCCAATGGAGGGTTGAGCACATGGATGGAGAGGACGAGGCCAACGATGAGAATCAGCCATCTGGCCGGTTTCTCCGCCGCCTCAAGCAGAAGGTTGTCCAGTTCGGTCACCGTCCGGTCCGCCAGCTTCTGGGTGACGACGTGAAAGCCCCGCAGCCCGACCCGCTGAACAACTACGGTTGCAAACAGCATCAGCAGGAACAGAAGCCAGCTGGCAACCGGGATTTCAAGCATGGTCAAGCCCAGAAAATGTACCCAGGTATCCTGCATTGTTTCTCCTGACTTCAGAGTCCCTTTAATTAAACCAGACTCATCTTCTCCATCCGGCCGGAAAATTCAATAGGTAGTGTCCATCCATAAACGCCCGGATTTCGGATAAGCAGTCGGCTTGATTCTCCC
>CAZQZF010000317.1:0-1510 GCA_964597745.1 uncultured Zetaproteobacteria bacterium | reverse complement strand
AGATCATGATGAACCTGGGCAATCCCGATCAGGCATTCAGCCTGTCCTCCCTGCCAGTGGATGGCATCGGTCTGGCGCGCATGGAGTTCATCATCAGCGAATATATCAAGGCCCACCCAATGGCGCTTATCCACCCGGACAAGGTAGATGACGAAACACGCCGGACACTCGAGTCCATCAGTGGCGCCTACGCGGATCCCGTCGATTTTTTTATCAAGACACTGTCCGAGGGTGTCGCCACCATTGCGGCATCGGTCTACCCCAAACCTTGTGTTGTGCGGATGAGCGACTTCAAGACCAATGAATACGCCACCCTGCTCGGGGGCAAATATTTTGAACCGGAGGAAGACAACCCGATGATCGGCTTCCGCGGCGCCGCGCGTTATACACACCCGGACTACGCCGAAGGCTTTGCGCTGGAATGCGACGCCATGAAACGCGTACGGGACGTGATCGGCATGGACAACGTCATCCTGATGATCCCGTTCTGCCGACGCGTGCAGGAAGGCCGGAAAGTCATCGACAGCATGGCGGCTCACGGTCTTACACGTGGGGAGAACGGGCTGAAGATCTATGTCATGTGTGAGATCCCCAACAATGTCGTGCGGATCGATGAGTTCAGCACCCTGTTCGATGGCTTTTCTATCGGCTCCAACGACCTTACCCAACTCACGCTGGGTGTGGATCGGGATAGCGAAATCCTGGCTTTCGACTATGACGAAAGAGATCCGGGCGTAATGAGGATGATCGAATGGGCGGTTGCCGGCTGCCAGCGCAATGACCGCCATAGCGGGATCTGCGGGCAGGCGCCCTCCGACTATCCCGAAGTGGCCGAACACCTAGTGGAGATCGGTATTGACTCCATCAGCCTCAATCCGGATACGGTGCTCAAAACCACTCTGCGAGTGCTGGAAGCGGAAGCCCGCCTTGAAAAAAACAAGAGAGAGAATAACCCGTGAATCCAAAACGTCAGCATCTTATGGAATCTCAAAAAGAGCTTGGCCAATGGCGTGCCGAGCATGTTGCCTGGCTGGCGGATATTAAAGAATGGAAACACCAGGAACAGCAGGTGCTTGTTTTGTTGTTCGAGTTGGAGCAGGCGATGCCTAATCAAAGAATTATATTGAATGAACATGCTGACACTATCCGGAAACATGAAAAAACCCTGAATGGCTATAAAAAATATCTGGTTGAATATCATAAGATGGATATCGATGACAAGCGATATGCAGAGATGATGGATATGCACCGGAAAAGTAAGGAACAACATGTTGAGGTGGCACGCAAACATGCTGAAATAGGGTTGAAACATCTGGCGGCAATATCCGAGATATCGAACCTTGCCAAGGTGCTCCTTCCAGGCGGGGAACAGTGAGAGGATTCTTATTTTATGGATTTGGCAGAAAAAGATGACCAAAGGAGGATGAAATGATTCATCTAAATCTGAATATTTACCCGCAAAGCGAAAATCTCGGTGGGTTTGCCCCCGAGTTGGATAGCGTGACTTGGG
>CAZQZF010000316.1:0-1511 GCA_964597745.1 uncultured Zetaproteobacteria bacterium | reverse complement strand
GTATCCGGGCATTACCACCCTCTTTTTTACCGTACATAAGCGTTGAAGAGCCCTTATTCGTTATGGGCTTTTCGCACAATCACCTATTGCATTCAGCAGACTCAATAACGATTTCTTAGCAATTTCATAGTGCTCATTAAACTTTTTCAGCGCATCTTCTCGTTGTATTTTCTCAATTCTTCCAGAATTTGTTATGACCTGAAGAGAATAATATCCAGAGCTTTCTTCAGGCGTTTTTCCCACAACTATCGTAGGATGTGAATTCAAGCTGTGATGGGCAAATGCGTTTCTATAGGACATCACTTTGTGCAACGAATCATTTTTTAGCCTTATATCCAACTCTTTCGAAATTGTCATTGCTACTTTTACTTTTGCGCCTATAGCCATAATTGAACTGTCAAGCAATACGCTCCAAAAGAAAGTTTGAGCTTCTTGCCTAGGAGAAATGTAGTTTGCAATCACTTGATCTAAGATGTTTTCGATCAAGGCTGTACGGTTTATTACTTTGCTAACATCGTTGTCCAAATTTCCACCCCGCAGTGCCTATGCTGCCCCATAACAGTGCTGATAAGCGGAAAATTTTCCATGTATTTTTTCCATATATACGGACATAATTCCCCTATATTCCATATTCAGATATAAACCCGGAATGGAAAAACAGTGGCCTGATTCAAGTCCCGCGTCAATGAAAAGCAGAAATAGAGTTTATAGCAACTCTGCCATGCGCTGACCCAGCAGGGTCGGGTTGCGCTCAACCGTTACCCCTGCCGCTTCCAGTGCCGCGAACTTGGCTTCAGCCGTGCCAGAACCTCCGGAAATAATCGCTCCGGCATGGCCCATCCGCTTCCCCTTCGGCGCCGTAGCGCCGGCAATGAAGGCAACAACGGGCTTTGTCACATGCTGGCTGATAAAGGCGGCGGCTTCTTCTTCGGCCGAACCGCCGATTTCACCGATCATAATGATGCCCTCGCTCTGATCATCGGCCTCAAAAAGCTTAAGCGCCCTGACAAAGTCCGTGCCAATAATTGGATCGCCTCCGATACCGATACAGGTGCTCTGGCCCAGACCTGTCGCGGTCAACTGAGCCACGGCTTCATACGTCAACGTACCTGAGCGGGAAATCACCCCGACCCTGCCCGGCAGGTGAATATGGCCAGGCATGATGCCGATCTTGCACTCGCCCGGCGTGATGATGCCAGGACAGTTCGGCCCGATCAGCACGGTCTCTTTTCCCCGCAGGTGGTTTTTGACCCCGATCATGTCCAGTGTTGGAATACCTTCGGTGATGCAGACAATGACCCGGATACCCGCATCGGCCGCCTCGATGATAGCATCGGCGGCAAACCGCGCCGGCACATAGATAACGCTGGCCTCGGCCCGCACCTCTTCAACCGCATCGGCAACCGTATTAAATACCGGACGATCCAGATGTGTTTGTCCACCCTTACCCGGCGTTACGCCGCCAACGAAGTTCGTACCGTAGGCAATCATTCCGGCTGAATGGAAGGTCC
>CAZQZF010000315.1:0-1513 GCA_964597745.1 uncultured Zetaproteobacteria bacterium | reverse complement strand
GATTTGCGCCCAGCTCATACATGGCCCGAACCGCCTTGGCCGCGACGCCTTTCGCGGTGCCACGCCAACCGGCATGCACCGCGACAACTATGCCTGACTCGGGATCGGCCAGGATGATGGGTAGACAATCAGCGACCCTGACGGCAAGCAGGCAATCCGGATCCCGGGTGAGTAAAATATCCGCCTCGCTGTTGTGCCGGCGTCCAGGGCCGCTGCATAACAGAGATTTCGCGCCATGGACTTGCCGCGCCTGATGGGGCTTACCATTCAATTCGGCTGAATCGATCAATATGGCAAGGTTTCGTTCCACATGTTCAGGGTTATCGCCAAGATTCAGACCGAGATTGAGGCTGTCAAAGGGTTGGGGGCTGACTCCTCCGGCGCGCAGGCTGAATATGCCAATAACGCCATGGGCCTCAAGTATCTTACTTGCCTGAAAACAGGGGTTAGTCATCCCACGCGTCCAGTGCATCGGAAAGATTTTGCAGGTCCGTGGGCAGTGGGGCCTTGCAGTGGACGGGAACCCCGGTCACCGGATGTATAAAGCCCAGAATCTCGGCATGCAGCGCCTGATGATCCAGTCTGTCAATACAGGCGGCCACCCGGCCAGGAACCATTTTACCGGCTTTGTATGCACGGGCATACAAAGGGTCTCCAAGAATGGGCAGTTTGATGTGACTCAAGTGGACGCGGATCTGATGGGTTCTTCCCGTAAGAAGATGAAGTCTGAGCCGGCAGAATCTCTGATAACATTGTTCCACGGTGATTTCCGTAGATGCAGGCCTTCCCTGAGCGCGAATGCACATTTTCTGGCGCATGCGCGGATGACGGCCGATGGGTAGATCAATTCGTTGCTGCTTCCAGGCCGGCGCGCCGCGAGACCAGGCAAGATACTGGCGGTCAATCCGATGGTCGTGGAACATGCCGAGTAATGTCTGGAAAGCGGCTGCATCTTTCGCCACCACCAGACTTCCCGAGGTGCCTTTGTCCAATCTGTGAACAATTCCCGGACGGTGCACGCCGTTTATGACGGGTAAGTGCGGAATATAATTAATCAGGGCATGTACCAGGGTGCCTCTGGCATGCCCATGGGAGGGATGAACAACCATGCCCGCGGGTTTGTTGAGGACAAGCAGATACTCATCCTCAAACAGGATATCCAGCGGGATATCCTCGGGGATCAAATCCAGATCTTCGGCTTCCTCAAATTTCAGAATATATCGCTCACCGAAATGAACTTTGGTTGATAGTTTAGGCCTTTCGGCCGGACCGGAAATGAGGCCGTTCTGAAAAAGCTGCTGCAGCCGATTGCGGGACAGACCGGAAAGATCGGAAAGCGACCTGTCCAGCCGTTGATCATGATGTTCATGGTCAATTTCGACCTCAATGGTTTCGGTTTTACCCCGCATATTGCATGAAGGATTCGGGATTCAGGGTTGAGCTGGCAAGGCAGACTGTTTGATCGGGCGAGGAAGCATAGCAATAGCTATGGTTTGAGACCGATCGGGCAGTA
>CAZQZF010000314.1:0-1532 GCA_964597745.1 uncultured Zetaproteobacteria bacterium | reverse complement strand
CGCGCAAATGGTTCCATGAGCAGGCTCACGATTCATTAGCTTGACTGCACATGCGGCAACGCACAGTTTTGTCCCGTTGGAGTGAGCCAGTTATGGGGCTTGCGGGGATCATAGGAGATGGACTGCGTTTCACGGACGGTAAAGCTCCTGCCATTGTATTCGAGAATAGCCCTGCCATGGCGTATCCAGGCATAGGCTTGGGAACTGCTGATGCCATACAGATCTTCATCAAATTTACCACCCGCGTGCAATCGGACCAGCATTGGCTCAAATCCGGCGGGATATCGCCGCGCCGCCAGGGGAAACAGCATGCTATTGCCGCGCAGGCGTACCGCGGGTCGTTCAGTCAGTGAGAACACCTCGACATCCTCTCCTGCCTGTTCATCCAGAAAGAAGGCGGCCACGCTGACCCCTAATCCATCCGCAAGCTTCTGCAGCGTTGCAACGGACGGTGATGTCTGCCCCGATTCGATTTGTGACAGATTTGCGGCGCTGACCGCGGCCGCATCGGCCAGTGCGCGCATTGAAAGGCCCTTTGATTCGCGAAGGGTGCGAATTCGGGTAGAAACAGACATAGGCGAATGTTATCAAATAACGAACAATATGTAAATAATAACGATCACCCTATCTGCCGTCTGGGAACGGTCTGACTTTTTCAGAGCATCCTTAGTTCAAATAAAACAGCCTGATAAAATCGGGTGAATTTTACTCCTCCCTATTTCGAAGCCGAAGCACTTTTAGCATACGACGCATGAACCTGTGGCGGCTGCATGCCGGTGGCCAGGAGTAACCATATCAGAGCTATGGCCGCACATCCGGAAAACACGCCGCCAACGCCGTATTGGCCCAGTAGCCAGCCGCCCATGCCGCCACCGGCAAAGGCGCCGAGAAACTGGGAACTGCTGTAGGCGCCCATGGCCGTGCCTTTGCTATTGGCCGGGGCAAGCTTTGAAATAAGCGATGGCAACGTGGCCTCCATCAGGTTGAAACCCGTGAAGAAGAGATAGAGCAGGATTGAAACCTGATAGATATGCTGGTGGAACAGGGACAGGCCGGCCTCGGCAAAGACCATGGTGATGATAGCGCCCAGAAATACGCCCTTCACGTGACCGCGCCGTTCAGCCAGAATAATAAAGGGAAACATGGTCGCAACCCCCAGCAACAGTACGGGTAGGTAGACCCACCAATGATGCTCGGCGGGCATCTGTAGTGTATCTCTAAGCAGAAGCGGCAGGGCGACGAAGCTGGCCGTAATAATAAAATGCAGGCTGAAGATACCGAAATCAAGACGCAGGAGTTGGGTGTCGGAAAGGATCTTTCCGAACTGGGAAAGAACGGGCTCAGCATCAGTATGAAAGTGACTTTCGACCGGATTCGGTACAACATAGAGGATGATCCGAATACCCATCAGGGCCAGACCTGCGGTCAACCAGAAGATGCCGGGGCAGCCGATCCAGCCATTCGACCGCGGACCAAGCAACACGGCACGGGTAAACGACATACCAATACTCCACACCACGATACACATAGAG
>CAZQZF010000313.1:0-1559 GCA_964597745.1 uncultured Zetaproteobacteria bacterium | reverse complement strand
ACAGCACCGCCGGAATCGCCATGCCGAACTTCATCCAGCCATCAATCTCGTGTGCGCCGGCGGCGGACGGGCCACGCGGTTGCCCCAGGAACACGATCCCATAGACTTTAACAAAACAGGTGGCGGCCAGGGCGCCGGCCAGCGCCAGCATTGAGGCGGAGAATGGAATCATCATGGGGATTAACGAACCTTCCAACTGAGGCGCAAGCAGCGCCGTTTGGAAGGTCAACCATTCCGAAACAAAGCCATTGAATGGCGGCAGTGCTGAAATGGATATACAGGCGACAAGAAAAACCACCGCGGTAACCGGCATGCGATGAATCAGCCCGCCCATTTCCTCCATATTACGCGTACCCGTGGCATGTAAAACCGCGCCCGCGCCCATAAACAGCAATCCCTTGAACAGGGCGTGGTTGATGGTGTGATAGAGCCCGGCAATGAGGCCCAATGCAGCCAGCATGGGGTGCCCGTAATAGGCGAAGATCATGCCCAGGCCCAAGCCAATCAGGATGATGCCTATATTCTCCACCGAGTGATAGGCGAGCAGGCGTTTCAGGTCATGCTGCTGGAGCGCAAGCAGTACGCCGGTGACAGCGGATGAGGAACCGGCCAATAAAATCAAAGCGCCCCACCACCACTGGAAATCGCCAACCCCAATCAGATCCCAGACCACCCGGAGCAAGCCAAAAATAGCTACCTTGATCATGATGCCGCTCATCAGTGCCGAGGTGTTTGAAGGCGCCACCGGGTGGGCTTCCGGCAGCCATATATGCATGGGTACTACGCCCGCTTTGTCTCCGAAGCCAAAAGCGGCCAATAAAAAAGCCGTCGAGGCCCAGAAGGGTGATAACGGCGCATCGCGTAATGCTGTAAATTCAAAGGAACCGGCTGCTGCATAAAGCACCGCAAAACTTCCCAGGATCAACAGGCCGCTGACGTGCGCCATGATCAGATAGGTATAGCCAGCCTTGCGATTACTCTTATGCTCATGCTCGAAAGTGACGAAAAAATACGATGATACGCTCATCAGTTCCCAGAACAGCATAAACGTGAATGCATCATCGGCCAGCACAATGCCCTGCATACCAGCAACAAACAGCCCCATGAAGATACCCAGCGAAGCAAAACCCTTACGTCCGGCGTATTCCCTGACATAACCGATGGAATAAATGCAAACGGCAATCAGCAATGCGCCAATGGTCAGGAGAAAAAATGCGCCCAGGGCATCCAGGCGTGTATGCATTGGTAACCATGGCAAACCCACGGGTAATAACGTCGCCGCCGAGGCGTGCATCAACAGCCCGCTAATTCCCGCGGCAATGGATAATGCCGCGGACACGATCAACAGACCATATACGGCGAATCTGGCGATAAAATTTCTCCCCGCCAATAGTACGGCGGCAATGGTAGCAGCCAAAGAGACGGCAAGCGCTCCAAGAGCCAGATACAGACTCATTATCGTGACCTCACAATCAGCAACTCACAGTTTCTGTCCGTTGGATTGCGCCAGTTATGGGGCTTGCGGGGATCATAGGAGATGGACTGCGTTTCACGGACGG
>CAZQZF010000312.1:0-1563 GCA_964597745.1 uncultured Zetaproteobacteria bacterium | reverse complement strand
CGCGTTCCCTGCCCGTCCCTCCTGATGGCATACACCCCTTTCACAAGGCGATCCTGTGCGAAACCCTGCTCCTGATCCTTGGTGATCATGGTCCCGCGGACATGAAAATGATGTGCCACCTTCTTCATGAAGTCCGTAAGGGCATGGATGTATTTCAACCCTATCAGAATATCCGCAAGGTCAGCATCTTTGGATCGGCGCGGACCCCCGTCACTCATCCCCGCTATCTTCAGGTGCGTGATTGCGCCCGCGCCTTGAAAGAAGAGGGGCTGATGATCATCACGGGCGGCGGCGGCGGACTGATGCAGGCAGCAAACGAAGGCGCCGGACGGGAAAACTCCTTTGGTATCAATATCAATCTACCGATGGAACAGCACCCTAATCCAACAGTGGATGGATCACCCTGTCACTTTTACTGTCAATACTTTTTCACGCGTAAACTGTTTTTCATGAAGGAGAGCGATGCGCTGGTGCTGGCCGGCGGCGGTTTTGGCACCCTGGATGAAACATTTGAAGCGCTGACCCTGTTGCAGACCGGCCGCAACCCGCCGATACCGGTTGTCCTGCTGGAAGCGCCTGGCGATGATTACTGGGGGCCCTTTATCCATTCATGGATGCGCCGCCTGATACATGACCATTTGATCAATCCCGATGACAGCCATTTTCTGTTTCATACCGACAGTGTTGATGCCGCCGTCCGGCATATAACGGATTTTTATCGAAATTATCACAGTTTCCGCTATGTCGGAGACTGGATGCTGCTCAGGATTCTCATGCCATTGTCGGACACCGCCCTGGCGCGGCTGAATGCCGAATTTAGCGATGTACTTGAAAAGGGAATAATTGAACAACTGTTTAACTGGCCAAAACATGACGATGAACAATATGCCAAACTGCCGCGCCTGCGCATGCGGCTGGATCGCAAGCGGATGAATGTCCTGCCACAAATCATCCGCCGGCTGAATTCACTGTGCGAAGTAAAATCAGATCAATCCAGGGGCATTAATAAACACGAATTCGATGCCTCGTACAAGTGATGACTTCGTAAGAAGTTATCAGGGCGCCCGTGGATGGGCGCGCAAATCAATAGATTGCATCGCAAGTTGTTGATTTGTAAGGGAAGTGAAAATCGTACTTTCCGCTTTCCGTGGAGAAAAAGGCCATGGACGGCCTTTTTACGACTTCATCACAAATAAGTTTAATAAAACAGAATCGCCTGTATTTTTCATAAGAGCAGAGAGAAAAATTATGAATAGTCCAGGCTAGGACCGTCCATTGGGGGTCTCGGAAAAGAGGACCCTGCCACAGGAGGGCATGACCCTGTTCCAGTGGTCTACCTCCAGTTCCATTGACAGGATGGCACAGGTGGAAAATGTCCCGATCACATCACCAGCCAGCAGCACGCCCGCATCCCGTATGCCCGGATTGTGCCCGACCATAATCACATGATCCCAGTCATCATCCAGTTGCCGTATGAGACGAATCAAGCCCGAGGCCGAAGCAGCCTAAATCTGTATGTCCGGCAGGACAAGATTCGAGGGTACGCCCTTCTCCCGAGCAATA
>CAZQZF010000311.1:0-1565 GCA_964597745.1 uncultured Zetaproteobacteria bacterium | reverse complement strand
GCCCCGAATCAATACCTTCCACTCTGCACGCACTTCCAACTGCTTTTTCTAGGATGATGATAGGTTCACTGTTCAGGGTTCACTGTTCAGGGGTTAAATAGATATGAAAATTGAACGGTGAACCCTTGAACTCTGAATCCCTTGATTGTGAACCCGATCACTTGATCGCCACACCTCTGTGGTTAGAACATCCCCTGCTTGTTACCGGCGGATTGATTGTCGCCACGGTGGCCCTGCTGGCCCTGCTGGCGCCATGGATCGCGCCATTTGATCCCACCCTGATCAATGTCAAGGAGATCCTGCTGCCGCCATCATGGGAACACTGGTGCGGGACCGACACTCTGGGCCGTGATGTCTTCTCGCGCATGCTGTTTGGCGCCCGGGTTTCACTGGCTGTCGGATTTGTGGCGGTAGGCATTTCCATGCTGGTCGGCATCCTGTTTGGCTCCATTGCCGGATACCTGGGCGGACGAGCGGATGGCATGATCATGCGCGCCACGGACATGGTGCTCTGCTTCCCTACCTTTTTTCTGATCCTGGCCGTAATTGCCTTTCTTGAACCCTCCATCTGGAACATCATGATCGTCATCGGGCTGACATCCTGGATGGGCGTGGCCCGCCTTGTCCGGGCTGAATTCCTGAGTCTGCGCCAGCGTGAATTCGTTCTGGCCGCCCGCAGCCTGAGCGTACCGGGCCCGCAGATAGTCTGGCGGCATCTGCTTCCCAATGCCATGGGACCCATCCTTGTCTCCGCCGTGCTGGGCGTAGCTGGCGCCGTACTGGTCGAATCCGGTCTCTCCTTCCTGGGCCTCGGCGTACAACCCCCGAACCCAAGCTGGGGCAACATGCTCACCGAGGGCAAGGACAATATACAGATTGCCTGGTGGCTTTCTCTATTCCCGGGTCTCGCCATCCTGATTACCGTGCTCGGCTATAACCTGCTTGGCGAAGGGCTGCGCGACCTGCTTGACCCCCGTCAACAGAGAAAATAATGAGCAAGGGAAAAGATATCGAGTACATGAAGAGCGCTATACAACATGCTAAAATATCAGAAGAAACTTGTGAAGTACCCGTTGGCGCTATTCTGGTTCTAACGGACGGGCGCGAGTATGCCGCCCACAATGCGCCAATCATGTCCAGCGATGCCAGCGCCCACGCCGAAATGCGCGTCATACGCATGGCCTGTGATGCGATCGGGAACTATCGGCTCCCCGGCAGCACACTGTACGTCACGCTGGAGCCCTGCCTGATGTGCGCCGGCGCCATTATTCATGCCCGCATTGCCAGGCTTGTCTACGGCGCCAAAGACCTGAAGACCGGCGCAGTCGAGTCCTTGTATCAGGTGCTGTCGGACAGGCGGCTGAATCACCAGCCGGAAATTATTGCGGGTGTTCTTGCTGGGGAATGCGGTGATCTGCTCAGGGATTTTTTCAGACAGCGCCGCTGAAATATTGACCATTTCAGATGACCAATTTATTGTTTAATCAGTGTTAACAGACGCAGGAGATTATTATCCTAGAAAAAGCAGTTGGCCGCACATCCATAGCGCAAGCTCTTGATTCGCT
>CAZQZF010000310.1:0-1571 GCA_964597745.1 uncultured Zetaproteobacteria bacterium | reverse complement strand
CTATTGATGCGTGGATTGTCAAATGGAGATCTGAAACTTTCTCCACGCTGTTATTCGAGGGAGGGATTGCCACGGCCTGCGGCCTCGCAATGACGATGTAGGCGCGGTCTTGCAATGACAGGACAAAGCCTGTCATCTCGAGGAGTTTCCTCTCTTGTCATTGCGAGGAGCGTAGCGACGCGGCAATCTCTGCAATATGGCTAAGCAGGGATTCATCTATATCATGACCAACCGGAGAAACACAGTTCTCTATACGGGCGTGACCAGTAATCTGCCAAGGCGTATTTATGAGCATAAGGCCAAATTCGTGGAGGGTTTCACAAAGAAATACGGTATATGCAAACTGGTTTATTACGAAGCGTTTGAAGATATCCGCGAGGCCATAGCCCGTGAAAAGCAGATCAAGGCCGGCTCGAGGAAAAAGAAGATCGACTTGATTGCGACCATGAATCCGGAATGGATGGATTTGTATGAGGAGTTGTAAAATCGTTTGAGATTGCTTCGCCTGCGGCTCGCAATGACGGAAGAAGGCCTGTCATTGCGAGCGAAGCGCGGCAATCGCAATGACGATGTAGGCGCGGCCTTGCAATGACGTGGGGTAGGCGCTACCTCGCAATGATGGCCTCACCGGACTTTGTACGAAGCTAGCATTGACGGCCTGGCGGATGATTGTGGACATCATATTATTCCATCAGTAAAATTCGGCCCCGATGAATGATGAACGGGCTTGTCATTGAATTCATGGTGCCCTAAAGGAATTTGAAGAACTAACCTTGCCACTTGTTACTTGTGCTACATGATATATTTTCCACTTGAACAACCATAAAGGACCCTGACAATGATTGATCGAACCAAACTGACTATTTGTATGTCTTTATCCCTATTATCCATGGTTTCAGCTCCACCCGCCCACGCCGCGGAACTACACTTGGGAAAGAGCGTGATGTTGGCCGGGAATGTAACCTTGAATCAGGAGCCAGTTGCGGCTGTGGATGGCGAGAAGGCATGGGCGTTGTTTTACGGTGAGGGCCTGGTCCACAACCACCTGATGATTGTAAATCTGGATGAGCCTGGCCAGCCCGAAGATGTGTACAGGCTTGCGGCCGGTCCAAACAGGCTCGGTGGCCTCGGTTTTGTAGCCAGGGATGGCAACCGCTATATCGCGTGGAAGGCAAAGTTCGGCGCCAAAAAGTATCTCTATTTTAGTCGTTCGGAAGCTAGAAAGGGATTTAGCAAGCCAATCGCGCTGAACCGTAAGAAATCCGTACTGCTGCCGGTTTCGCTGGGGGCGGGTAATGACGGGTTGGTCGTGGCTGCCTGGATCGATGAACGCCATGGACAGAAACACGCTGTTTATATAGCCATTTCCCACGATGGGGGAAAGACCTTCGGTGAGGATCAAAGGGCGTCGGAAAATTACGATCGGGCAGCGCCGCCGGTCTTGCGCGTGCGGGGATCCAGCATCCGCCTGTTCTTTGTTGCCAGTAAGGGCTCATCCCTATGGCTGGTCTATCGCTGGTCAGAGGATGCCGGCAAGACTTGGCATGAGAGTCATGTCACTACCTCTGATG
>CAZQZF010000309.1:0-1585 GCA_964597745.1 uncultured Zetaproteobacteria bacterium | reverse complement strand
TACGCCATGAAACGGCTATCCTGCCTTTTTGTGCACCGGGCCTTTGTTCGCAACGGATGCTTGCGAAGAAGTGCGTAGCCGTGCTTACGGACGCCTGAGCAAGGATTTGTTGCGGGCAAAGGAACAAGCAAGGGTGCGGCAGTATTTATGAATAGTCCGGGCTAGATCCTGCAAGTGCTCGCCTTTTCCATAGGCAACGCGCCGCTTTGGCTTACATGTAGCTGACGAATTCTGGCTCAATCAGGCTTCTCAGAACATCGCTGCGCGCAATGATGCCAACAAGCTTTTCATCCTGAGTAATCGGTAGGCGGATCACATTCTTTTCCTGCATAATCTTCACAACATCTGCCACTGGCGTTGCGACATCGGCGCTGACCACCTGCTTACTCATTACGTCAACGGCTGTCAAGCGCACCAGTTCCTTTCCCTTTCCAACCGCACTGAGCAAATCAAACTCGGTGATGACGCCAATGATACGCCCTTCGTCATCTGTAACCGGCATGCCACTGTACATACCGGTTAATAGCTGCATGGCCACATCCCGGGCCGATGCTGACCTCTTGGCTGAAATAACCGGCCTCGTCATGATGTCTTCTACTTTAATACTCTTTAGTTGCATCTCAACACCTCCTGCATTCCAACTGAACACAATAAATAGTATAGCACAAGGAAGCTGGTTCCCTGCGTTATTGATTTACTACGCTGATGTCCGGGGCAGGCTTGACAACTGGGTGTTTGATTACATCAAAAATCTTCTTGCTCTACGATTAAACACATTCGCCCTCCAAATGCCCATATGTCAAGCCTGACCTGGTTATTTGATTCTTCTTTCAGCTTTGCTTTATGTATAGCGCTACCTGACTTTCACTATTTCCAAAGCGGCCGATGTAGGACATCGGTCCCTGTAAAAATTTTATGCCTTGGCAATATCATCAAACAATAAAACCGAGGCAAAACAACATTCCGGTCCAATGCGACTTCAGAAAAAAGGGAAAGCTCAGACAGAGAAATCGGGTACAGTAGAACCACTTGCAAAAGTCTGGGTGGATAAGATGCAATCCCACTTTGAGTGAATTTTCAGGCTGGATTGAGGGGTATGGTGGTTCCATTCACCGACAAAAAGACCGAAAGCCGTTTGGGCGGACTTCAGGCCGCCCGCAGGGTGAGAGCCAGAGGCTTGAATCAAAATTCAGCCTGAAAATGCGCCAAAGTGGGGAAGCAGATTGCCGCTCACGACTTTTGCAAGTGGCTCTACAGTACAGAAGGAAAGATGCTCATTGTAGTGGCGGTCATGCATGGGAGCCGGAATCCAAAACGATGGAAAATCCGTACATAATACCTACGGGAAGCGTCTCAATTTATCATCCTGAGAAATTTGCGGTAGTGATGGGGCCTTGTTTCGTGCATTTTTATTCCCCTTCCTGATCAACCTGCTCATCGTAGGATGGTGTAGTCCTTTATGGTCCGCAATCGCCCGCATCGTGCAAGGACCGATTCCTGGCCGAGTCCTCGGGATTCGGGGAATCAAGAATAGCACCAATCACGGCCAACACGTACACGGCAAGGAAATTACTGTACTCTGGCG
>CAZQZF010000308.1:0-1600 GCA_964597745.1 uncultured Zetaproteobacteria bacterium | reverse complement strand
ATAAAACCGGTCGCACCATCAGCAGACTTGGGGGCATCCCTGTCTTGCTTCCATGTCTTGAGTTTTGCGGTCGGCCGCGGGAAGTGGATCGTGGTGTGAGCCTTCTGACACAAGAGGGGGCCGAAGCACTGTTTACCAGTGCGAATGCCGTCCAGGTTGTCAAAAGCAGGCTGGGAGATGGCTTTGCCTCGGCCTTTGAAGGCATTCCAGTAGCGGCTGTCGGAGAGCGGACCTGTGTTCTCCTGAAAGCACAAGGGGTTTTCCCTCAACTTGTGCCGGAAACCTTTTCCCAGGAAGGCCTGCTTGCCGCCTATGAACACCGTGGTCTGCCGAAGCGGCTTGTTTTTTTCCGGTCCGTGTCCGGAAGAGATTGGCTGCGTAGCTCCCTTACAGCCCTGGGCGTGATTGTTCATATGGTTCCGGTTTACGAAAGCGTGTGTCCGGATGACGATGCATCCGCGACAATCCACGCCCTGGCAACGGGTAAAATTGACGCCGTGCTGCTGGGTAGCTCGCAAACCGCGGTCAATTATCTCACCCGGATCGGCGACCCCCTGATTGCCGGGAAGCCGGTCATTGCCGCCATCAGTTCCAATGTTGCCAAAACGGCCGAAGAACATGGTTTGGACGTGCAAGTGGTGGCGGAAAAGGCTAGTTTTGAGTCCATGATAACTGGATTGGCTGCTTATTTTGATGAAGCACAGGGAGGCGCTGCATGAGAATCACGAACCTGATTAAACGGCCCCGCAGGCTGAGGCGAAGCCCCGCCCTGCGGAATATGTTTCGGGAAACCACATTGTCGGCAAGCGATTTCATCTATCCTCTTTTTGTGGATGAAACCATCGATGAGCCTGTCCCGGTCGCCAGCATGCCTGGAGTTAATCGGCTGCCGCTGAACAGGGTGGGCCAGGCAGTATCCGATGTCGCAAGGCTGGGCATTCCGGGCGTGATTCTGTTCGGCATTCCGGAGAACAAGGATGCAGAGGGGAGTGGCGGTTGGGCTCCGGATGGCATCGTGCAGAAGGCTATTCGGGCCGTCAGGGATGCAGCGCCCGATGCCTGCATCATTGCCGATGCCTGTTTTTGTGAATATACGGATCATGGCCATTGCGGAGTTCTCAAGGGCCATGACGTCGATAACGATCTGACCCTGGTTAATCTGCAAAAGCTGGCAATCAGCTATGCCGATGCAGGTGTCGATATGGTTGCGCCTTCGGGAATGATGGACGGTATGGTAGCCGCTATTCGATCCGCCCTGGATGAACAGGGATATACACAACTTCCCATTATGTCTTATTCGGTAAAATATGCGTCGGCTTACTTTGGCCCATTCCGGGATGCCGCCGACTCGGCTCCGAGTTTCGGGGATCGGCGTAGTTATCAGATGGATCCCTCCAATCGCGAGGAGGCAATACGCGAGGCCCTGATGGATGCTGAAGAGGGAGCGGACGTCCTTATGGTCAAACCCGCGCTGGCCTATATGGATATCATTCGTGACGTCAAGGAGGCCAGCAACATGCCGCTGGCCGTTTACAATGTCTCCGGAGAATACGCCATGATCAAGGCGGCGGCCTCCCAGGGCTGGATTGACGAGCGTCGT
>CAZQZF010000307.1:0-1602 GCA_964597745.1 uncultured Zetaproteobacteria bacterium | reverse complement strand
TCGAATCAGATATCATGCAAACCCTCAGCCTCCGGCCCCTCATAATGAAAGGAAAGATGATCCAACTGAATATTGTGCGCAAAGCACAGCGGCTCTGCGAGAGGGGCTGATGCATAGTCCGGCAACGGCTGGTCAAGAAGATCAAGCGTATCTTTTAGCGATGCCTGGCTGCCTGTGATCCCTGCCCAGGATGCATAAACCTGCTGAAGATTCGGCAGCATTCTCTGTGCGGCCAGTGCCAACACTCCCAGCATTGGCAATGCGCCCGATATGCCCCCCTGCTGCTGACTTAATGTGTAAGTCAGGGCCGCAATCAGTGTCATCCCCATGGCCTCCATCACATAACGGGGACTTCCGGCAAAAAGTATATTTTTGGCAGCAGCCAGCTGCAATGGAAGGTTGATCTGGCGATAACTTTCACCATAGGCAGGCTGATTTCCATCCAGCAGCACATCCCGGATGCCACCGATACCTTCCTGAATACATTGAACCAGTTGTGTCGAGTTCTGCGCCACGACTTCACTATTTCTGACAAGCAATCTACGAAAAATTACACCTACCGCTGCATATCCAACTCCGAAAATTACTGTAGCAATTAATGCCACAAAAGGATTAATCACAAACAGCGTAATCGCCACCGTAACAATAAGCAGCCCGTAAATAGCCAAATTCAGAACCATGCTTAGCGCATGAATGGAATTCGCCACCTTTTGAGTGATTCCATTGATAATCACACTGCTGTTCCTCATCAGGTGCACTTGATAAGGTTGATAAAGCGTGGCCAGATAAACCTTGAAACCAAGATCAACGCCAACCACGTGCGACAAGCGGGAATTTGCCCATAGCAACACAAAACGAATCCCGGAAGACGCCAGTCCGGTGCAAATACAGAGCAGGGTTAATGGCAACACCATCTGAGCACCTGTCGTAATACCAAACAATTGTCCAAAGTTTCTTGCTATTGAATATTTTTCAAAAATAACTTCGGGTTCGGCCAGCACTCCCAAAAATGGCAACACGGCGCCAAGTGTGGCCATCTCGGCAAAACCGCCACATAGCATTAACATCAACAACAACAAAAACTGCCGCCGCCTTCGTTTCTCTAAATGTTGCCAGAGACGAGGAAGTAAATGAGAAATATTATTTTTATTTTCAAATAATTTCATAGAGACTGTGCCATCGTTCCGTGACAATACTGATGGTAAACGTCCGCAACACCCTCGCTCAACCGGGCCTTTGCCTGCCACCCCAGTCCAGCAAGCTTGCTGACATCCAGCAGCTTGCGCGGCGTACCATCGGGCCTGCTTTCATCCCAGATGACATCCCCTTCGAACCCGACAATTCCCCGCACCAGTTCGGCCAGCTCACGGATAGAAACATCCTCGCCCACGCCAATGTTGAAAAGATGTGAGGCGCGGAACGTGGGATGTGAGATGTGAGATGTGATTCCGTCTTCCGTCTTCCGTCCAACATCTGGCGTCATAAGGAACAGACAGGCATCGGCCAGATCGTCTACATGCAGGAATTCACGCCTTGGAGAACCGCTTCCCCAGAGGATAACTTTAGGGCAGGACTGAGGGCTGAGTGCTGAGGACTGAGCAT
>CAZQZF010000306.1:0-1634 GCA_964597745.1 uncultured Zetaproteobacteria bacterium | reverse complement strand
CCCGAATCAATACCTTCCACTCTGCACGCACTTCCAACTGCTTTTTCTAGGATAAGATCCGGATTACCGTTGACGGGTCAGGGCCAGCAGGGTGACATCATCGCTTTGGGGAGCATTGCCAACGAATCGGCCAATTGCATCCTTAAGATAATCAATACAGGCGCCGGCATCATCAGGCGCATCTTTCACCCAGGCCAGCAGCCGGTCCATGCCCAGCATTTCCTGCTCTTCATTGCAGGCATCAGGCACCCCGTCACTGTAGAACAGCACCGTTTCTCCTGGCGCCAGGGTAATGATTTCACAGTTATAGCGAACATCGCCAATGATGCCGGCTGGCGGGCCGGAGGCTCTGTTCTGTCGCCAGGCGCGCTGACTGAGCAGATGAACCGGCGGCAGGTGTCCGGCATTGGCAAATTCCAGTTGCTCACTCTCCGGATCCAGAATCAGTAGTGCGATGGTTGCAAACATGCCATTACAGGCAGTTTTAAACAGTGAAGTATTGTAACGGCTGAGAATTTCAGCGGCATTTCCGCCGATATTCATTTCATGGCGCAATTCGTGTAACAGGCTGGACATAATCATGGCGGCTGAAACGCCTTTGCCGGAAATATCTCCAAGCAGGTAGGCAATGCGTTTGTCGGGCAATTGAACCGCATCGAAAAAGTCGCCTCCAACCTCGAAGGCGGAGCTGATGTGAGATGCGGCATGATAACCGGCTGCGGTCGGTATGGAGGAGGGAAGAAATGAATCCTGTATGGATTTTGCCAGTTTCAGATCGCGTTGAAGCATTTGTTGATGAAGTAATCGTTTGTGATTGTGGGCGTTATCGATGGCAATTGAAACCATCTGCATCATCGACTCCATCAACTGTTCATCAGCCTCACTGAAATTACCCTGCTGATGATTGATAACCTCGGCTACGCCAATAAGTTTACCATGGGCAAGCAAGGGAACGCAGATCATGTTACGCGTCCTGAAATGGGTTAGTCTGTCATACTCGGCGTTAAACCGCGCATCGCCATAAACATCTGACAGACGGACCGTTTCAACATGCTCGGCGCACCAGCCGGCGATGCCACAGCCCATTTTCAGGCGGCACACCTCTTTTAGCTGCTTCTCGTCATCCCCGGTATTGGCGTGAAAGACCAAATCACCGCTTCCCTCCTCGATAAGAAACAGGGAGCAGCTCTCAGCTTCTATGAGCGATTTGGTTACTGCTATAATCTGGTGCAGCAGAGGCCCGAGATGCAACTCTCCGGCGATCAGGCGGGTTATTTCCAGCGCCTTGCGCAACCGTTCATTTTCACACTGCAGGTGTTCCAGCAGTCTGGTTTCCTGCTTCTCGTTGTCCACATGCCCCTCCTGAAAACCGTGAATGGCTATATTTCCGGTTGGGAGCAATATAGCAAGGAAAGACGATAATTATGCCTTTCATCACATATCGGGTAAAGTTAACTACCGCCCAGCTTCGGTTTAACCGGAAATAAAAGAGTTGACGGGGTCCCAAACCCCCCTATAGTTCGCCGCCCCGAATGACGCGAGGCGTCTATAATAGGGAAAAGATGTGTTGACGTTCGCCTTTACGGGAATACAATACTTCGCCCCTCTCCGAGAGAGGGCTTGTTCTTTACAAT
>CAZQZF010000305.1:0-1642 GCA_964597745.1 uncultured Zetaproteobacteria bacterium | reverse complement strand
CCGAATCAATACCTTCCACTCTGCACGCACTTCCAACTGCTTTTTCTAGGATTATCCATCATATGTCCGCCTTCGTGCAATATACGGGTTAGCGTCCCGTCATGGATGCAGATGGCGTTTCATGATGGTGAGGGCGAGGCGCCTGGGCAGGGCTTTCTGCAATCCGTAAAGCAAACCGTGGCGCCAGCCTGGAACGCAGTAACCGCCACCCCTTTTTAAACAGTCAAGCGCTGCCCGCACAATCATTGCACTGGGGGTGCTGAAGAAACCGCCTCTGTGAGGCATTCCCGATATATCGCGGAAACCCGTGGGGGATGGACCCGGAGCCAGGGTAACTACGCGAACCTGTCGGGGGTCCAATTCAATGCGTAATGCCTCGCTCCAGAATGTAAGGCCAGCCTTGGCGGCGGCATATGTGCTCATATAAGGCAATGGCATTTCACCGGCCAGGGATGAAACATTGATAACAAACCCGCGTTGCCTGATTAGCTGGGGAAGCAGGGCATGGGTAAGATGAACAGGGGCCACGAGATCGGTTTGCAGGACGCCAATTTGAGCTGGAATCATGCATTGCGCAAACCCGCCCCAGACCCCAAAGCCGGCATTGTTCACCAGACCGGTAATGGATTCGGCCTCAGTCCGTTCAATCAGCGCCGCTCTTTCCTGCTCACAATTCAGGTCGGCCTGCAGGATGTGATGACGAGAGGGCCTTCTGAGTTCCACCTGGACCAGTTTTAGCCGGGCCAGGTCACGGCCATGAAGCAGTAACTGGAAACCCATCCTTTCCAGTTGCAGGGCAAATTCGCGTCCAAAACCTCCGGAAGCGCCCGTAATCAATACCTTGGGTGAGTTCATTGTTCGCGGGAAATAGGCAGGAATGCCCGATGACGTTGGTCAAAACAACAGACCTTATTGATGCCGCAAGTCTGAAGCATGGCCAGACAAGCATCCATGGCATGCCCCACTTCGCCGGGCGCATGGGCGTCGGATCCAAATGAAAATGGAATGTCCAACTCGGCCGCCCGGGCAATAATGCGGCCATGTGGATAGACCTCCCCAACAGGTTTGCGCAGGCCCGCGGAGCTGATTTCAAGCGCGCATCCTGAGCGGTTGACCGCCTGCAGCATGGATTCTTCAGCATCCCTGACCTTTTGACTCCCCATGGGTGGTCTCTGTCCAAATTTCTTGATCAGATCCGGATGCCCGATAATGTCAAACGGACCACTCTTGGCGGAGGCGGCAACGAGGTCAAAATAGGCACAGTAGGCATCCTCAACATCCCAATGCCGCCATCCTTCAATCTCAGCTTCGTTGTCGAATCCCCATTCGCCAATATAGTGTACTGAACCAATGATATAATCCCAGGCATAAGACCGGATCATGTCCAGGATATAATCTTCAGTGCCGGGATAGTAGTCAGCTTCAATTCCAACACGTATTTGAAGCACGCCTGAGAACTCATCCCTGACCCGTTCGACCTCCCGTTGGTAATCGTCAAGTTCGTTGCGGAACATGCGCCATGAATGATCAAACCCGGCGGGCATGGGGGCATGATCGGACAGACCGATCTCCTTTCATCCACGTTTCAGGGCCGCAAGGGCAACATCACGCCATCATCCAATGGCCTATTTGCCACGGGGGG
>CAZQZF010000304.1:0-1683 GCA_964597745.1 uncultured Zetaproteobacteria bacterium | reverse complement strand
GAACACCATCCTGATGAATACCAGCCTCGTGGGCGAAGGCGTTGGCGCCGACGATCGCCTTGTTGGGCTGTACCGAGATGCCGGTGATCTGGCTGACCAGCTTCGATGCCGGCACAATTTTGGTGGTATCGATGCCGGTTTCAATGTGGTAGCGGTCCGAACGAGTGCGCAGGATCATGACTATTTCTTCCAGCGATGCATTGCCGGCGCGTTCGCCGAGGCCGTTGATGGTGCATTCCACCTGTCTGGCACCGTTTTCCACTGCCGCCAGTGAATTGGCCACGGACAGGCCCAGATCATTGTGGCAATGCACGGAAAAGATCGCCTGGTCCGAATTGGGTACACGTTCCCGCAACTCGCGGATACGCTCCCCGAACTCATGCGGCGTCATATAACCGACCGTATCCGGGATGTTGATGACCCGCGCTCCCGCGGCGATGGTGGCTTCCACGATGCGGCACAGAAAATCCATGTCCGAACGCCCGGCATCTTCGGCGGAAAATTCCACCTCCGGAGCAAGCCGACGCGCCAGCCTGACGGCCTTGACCGCTGTTTCCAGCACCTTGTCCGGCGCCATGCGCAGCTTTGCCTGCATGTGACTGGGGCTGGTGGCGATGAAGGTGTGAATACGCGCCTTTTCCGCTGGCCTCACCGCCTCGGCGGCGCGCTCGATGTCTTTCGGGTGGGCGCGCGCCAACCCGGCAATGGTTGGCCCGTGGATTTCTGAGGCAATGCGATGCACGGCCTCGAAATCACCCGGCGAGGCAACCGGGAAACCGGCTTCAATAATATCCACGCCCAATACTGCGAGGCTGTGTGCCACGCGCAGCTTTTCCTCCAGATTCATGGAGCATCCCGGCGATTGTTCGCCATCGCGCAGAGTGGTATCAAAAATGTATAAATGCTCGGACATGGTGAAGCTCCTTATCTTTCAGTTCCGTAGCTGTAACTACAGGCCATAAACCAACACAGGCCGCAGAGATGAGCTGCGGCCTGTGTTGATCAATACGTGGGTGGTTCCCCGGATTAATGCCTCATAGGCCGCTGCTGTACTGGTACAGTAGCAAAAGCCCGTTGCCGGAAAATGTGCGTGGAATATAAAACATGAGCGGAGTAAAGCATTCGCCAGATGCGCTGTCAATCAGTCTGTGACTTGTTTTTCCCTTTATCACTTCCGGACTGTTTGCTCTTTTTCCATTCTCTTAGCCCGAGCAGAGGGCCATGAATGCAATAGGCCAGTGCAAGCACGAACAGATTCATGTGCGGGTTGGCCATGATAAACACGATCAAGGCCAGCATGCCGAGAAGAATGACGGCGGGATGCCGTTTTTTCAGGTCCACGTCCTTGCCGGCGAAGAAAGGTACGCGGCTGACCATGAGCCATGCCAGTGCTACGGAGATACCGAACCATAACCAGGGGATCGGGGCCATGGTGTTGTCTTCATGGAAAAGCACGGCCGTGGCAATCAGCATGGCCGCGGCGGGTGTTGGCAAACCGTTGAAATAACGTTTGCTTTGTATGTCCATCTGAACATTGAAGCGAGCCAGCCTGAGTGCTGCGCAGGCAGCAATCAGAAAGGCCGCCAGCCAGCCCAGCTTGTGCAAAGGCACCAGTGCCCATAGATAAATCAGCACGGCGGGTGCGATGCCGAACGACAGCATGTCGCACAGGGAATCATATTG
>CAZQZF010000303.1:0-1686 GCA_964597745.1 uncultured Zetaproteobacteria bacterium | reverse complement strand
TATATTACTCATGGTCTTCCTTCACTTGCTGCAACCTCCGGTTCCTTCCGTTCCGCTTGACATGATTTTCTGTGTGGTTCATGTTATGGCCGAAACCGCGGACATCCTGACCTCCAATCAACAGGCCGTGATCCTGCCCGATCCCTCCGCCGGCTGCTCGATGGCTGATATGGCTGATCTTTCACAGGTTATGCAGTGCTGGAAAAAACTTTCACAACTTCTTGGTTCTAATGATAAAATAACCCCGGTGACCTATATTAATTCGACGGCTTCCCTGAAGGCGTTCTGCGGCAAGCACGATGGTATCGTCTGTACATCTTCCAATGCCAAACGCGTGCTTGAATGGTCATGGCAGAGGCGCGAAAAGGTATTGTTTTTTCCGGATCAGCACCTCGGCCGCAACACGGCACTGGCCATGGGCATGGATGATGAGGATATGCTAGTCTGGAATCCGAGGCTTCCCATGGGCGGTAATACGCCTGAATCCATCAACAAGGCCCGTCTGATACTCTGGGATGGCTGCTGCTCGGTCCATCAGATATTCCAGCCCATACATGCGATCAACATGAGAGCACAACACCCCGGTATCGAAATACTCGCCCATCCCGAGTGCAACCGGGAAGTGTGTGACCTGGCCGATATGGTGGGCTCAACCGAGGCCATCATCCGCTATGTAGAGGCGGCTCCCGACAACCATTCCTTTGCCATTGCTACCGAACTGAATCTGGTCAACCGTCTGCGTCTGCGCTTCCCTGACAAGCCCATATACTTTCTTTCGCCCACGATATGCATGTGCTCGACGATGTTCCGCACCGACCCGCAACACCTGTGCGCCTCACTTGAGGCCCTGACCGATGGACGGATAGAAAACCAGGTCAAGGTTGCTGATGAGGATAAAGAGCTGGCCAGGATCGCGCTTGAAAGGATGCTTCAACTTGCCTGACACAGGAAGGTTTCTGGCACTGATCACCGTCATATTGACCGGGATTTTTATCCTGCAGCCGGGCATGGCATCGGCATCCGGCGATCTTGCCAAAACCAGGCTGGAGATTAAAACCTTTCTCAAAGGCCCGTCCTACGAGTTTGCTTCGCAAACCGCCGACAGAGCGCAGGCGTATATAGGCGCCGCTATGCTGGCGCAGGAACAGCACAATGAGACGGCGCTTAACCAAAGCCTGGAGATGGCCCGGAAAAAACTTTCCGAGGCCAGACGGCTGGCCGCGGATTTTAAGAGAAAATATTTTAAACTTCTCAATCTCCGCGCAACCGCCCATGAGACTACTGCTGACAACAACGACTCCCGGCTGCAATCGGGAGAAATAGCTATCCACAAAATGATTCAGGCTATTGAGGAGGGAAGATTAAATCAGGTGGAGCAGTATAAGAAACAGGCTGATAAACAGTACCGTGATGTTATCGGCGCCCGTCTGCCTGAGCTGGTCCATGAAACCGCCAAACTTATAGGCCGGGCGTCGGCTGCCGGAGCCAAAAATTATGCCCCCCAGATCTACAGTGCGGCCAAGGAATGGCTTAACGATGCCGACGCCAATCTTGCTGGCATCGGCGCGGCCCCGGAGCACTCACGCCACGGCATTGGCCTTGCTACCACAGCACGTAATCGTCCCCCGCCTGACAAACCGATCCACAGCGAGCTAGGCAAGCAGGAGATGTTAAATTAACAAGACA
>CAZQZF010000302.1:0-1695 GCA_964597745.1 uncultured Zetaproteobacteria bacterium | reverse complement strand
TCCGCCACCGGCCAGGGGAAGGGAATGTCTTTCAGGATATCGTAGCCGACCTGTGCATGGGTCTTGATCAACTCAAACTCCATGGCGCTCAATTTCCCCGGATTGCTCAGGATCTCGGCCGGCAGGTGAATCTTGCCGATGTCGTGGATGGTGGCGCCCATTCTCAGTCCCTCAATCCGCTCCGCATTTAGCCTCATCTCCTGGGCGATACAGCGTGCAAGCCGTGCTACGCGTTGCTGATGGCCGGCCGTGTATGGATCGCGAGCCTCCACCGCCCTGGAGACAGCAACGATGGTGCCGATCAGGCCTTGCCTTAATTGCCCACGGCTTTTCTCCAAATCCTGCCGGGCTCGTACGCGCTCGGTAATATCACGCACAACGCCCTGGATATAGGGAACACTATCAAGCCTGAGGACATTGGCTGAGACCTCACCGATGAACCCCTCGCCGCTCTTGATCAAAAAATTAATCTCAAACTGCACGTGCCCTTGCTTTGCGATTGTCTCAAGCATGCGATTAGATATGTCATGAGCCGCGGCCGGATGCAGATCATGAACGGTCAGCTTCCGCATCTCGGCCAGGGAGTAACCAAACTGATTCAGAGCGGTCTTGTTGGCATCCAGAATATTCCCCTGCATATCGTGGACGAAGATGCTGTTTGCCGAGGTTTGAAACAGCGTACTGTATTTCGTTTCACTTTCTTCGATGACTTTTTCACTTTCATGCAGGGCTTGTTCCACTTTTTCAAGATGCAGTAGCGCAATAGTATTGTTGCCAACGATGGCATCTACCTCTCCGTTGCACAGGGCTTCAATGATTCTTTCTGCTTCCTGGAGTCGGGCAGCAAGCGCTCTGTATTCAGGATTTGGCGTTGCCATATCAGCCTGCCTGCAAGGCGGCCAGTACCTTCTCCGTATCGCTTAAGGTTCCGGCAATTTTGACGGATACCGGCGCATCGACAATAAGCTCCGGCGTGACCAGTACGCCACATTCGAGGGCCGCCTCAAAATCCTGCAGCACATCGATGACTTCGTATTCCACGTCATCGCCAAGATGATCTTTACATATCCGCTTAAGGTTTGCTCTGGCTTTGCGGGAATTGGCCTCATTGCCGGCCACAAATAATCGCATGCGGTATGTCAGGCTCATTTCGACTCCTTCCGGCTGGCTCTCCTTTTAGCATTTCTGTCTGCGGTTTGCTTTTTCTCACTGGTGCGTAAGCCAGCGCGTTTCTTTTGCCCCGTCAGTAGGATTTCTGCTTCCAACTCTACAGCTTCCAGTTGTTTCTGTTGTACGGCTATAGCTGCACTCTTTGCCATCTGAGCAGCTTCCGATTCCTTTTCCATCTGGTTGATTTCGGCCCTTTTCTGATCTACCAACAGAGACCTGCGCTTGACTTCGATCAGCGCCTTTTCTTCCTGCTCCTGCCGGGCAGCGCCGGTCAACACGCCGCCCTCGCCGGAATAGACATCAAGGATATCAATGCCATAATCGGTAATTCTGTATTCGCGGTACTGGTTGGAGTGTTCGGAGCCGCGTATCTTCAGGAGATTAAGCATGCGGTTGATTTCTCCGCCAATAATCGAGTAACGTAAAAACAGAATCGCATCCAGCATGGAAGAATAGCCATTGCCGCTGATTTCATCCGTTTCATGAATTCCCGCAGTTTGATTGAGCAAAAAGCAGGTAATATTC
>CAZQZF010000301.1:0-1751 GCA_964597745.1 uncultured Zetaproteobacteria bacterium | reverse complement strand
TCTGCCGTCGAGGGCTGGGCGGGGTATAGTCTCGTCAGGGCGGAGCGCATAGGGGAAGATGCCGGCAGATGGGCAAAGGACTGGGTCCCCCTCTGTCAGGATAGATGTCGCGTCCTCCAAATTGACCCTATAATTGAGTAGGGCGAAAAGGAGAAGGTGAGATGCCAAGATATGAGAAGGAGTTCAAGGAGCAGACGGTACTGAAGATGATGCCGCCGAATGCGATATCGGTTGCGCGGTTAAGCCGGGAGACGGGGGTGTCGGAAGGCACGCTATACAACTGGCGCAATGAGTATCGGCGCCGGGGAGTTGCGGTTCCCGCTGATCCATCGAATCCAGAGCGCTGGAGCGGTGAGAACAAGCTATCGGTCGTGGTTGAGACTGCGGCGTTGAACGAGACGGAACTGGCTGAGTATTGCCGCAAGAAGGGATTGTATCCCGAGCAGGTTGATCGCTGGCGGGAGGCTGCGATTCTTGGTAATGCGAGTGCCGATCAACTGGATCGTGCAGCAAAGAAGGCTGTTCAGCAGGAGCGCAAGCGAAACAAACTTCTGGAGCGGGAGCTTCGACGTAAAGACAAGGCTCTGGCTGAAACGGCGGCATTGCTGGTATTGCGAAAAAAAGCTCAAGCCATCTGGGGGGATGCCGGGGAAGGTTGATTCCCCGGGAAGAACGTCAGATGGCTGTTACGCTAATACAGGAAGCCGTAGGTGCGGGAGCAAGACGGCATAAGGCATGCGACGTACTACGCATATCGGTTCGGACACTGCAACGATGGCAAGAGGAGCATGGATTGGAAGACAAGCGGCATCTGGTGAAACGCACGCCAGCCAATAGATTGAGCACAGAGGAGCGAGAGCGGATCCTGGCGGTGTGCCATGAGGAGAAATACCGTTCATTGCCGCCGTCACAGATCGTGCCCATGCTGGCGGATGATGGCTGTTATATTGCCTCTGAATCCAGCTTTTACCGTGTGTTAAAGGATGCGGATGAAGTTAACCGTCGCGGCAAGGCCAATGCGCCCAGAAAGGTTGCCAAACCAAAGGGATATAAGGCCACGGCGCCGAATCAGGTCTGGAGCTGGGACATTACCTATCTGGCTGCGAGCATTGTGGGGATGTTTTTCCGCCTGTATCTGATCATGGATGTGTACAGCAGGAAGATTGTCGGTTGGGAAGTGCATGAAAGCGAACTGGCCGAGCATGCATCGGTGTTGATTCACAAGGCCTGTCTGGCTGAGGGTATAGCAGGCAAGGACCTGGTGCTACACTCGGATAATGGCTCACCCATGAAGGGGGCGACCATGCTGGCGACGCTACAAAGGCTGGGCGTCATTCCTTCATTCAGTCGGCCATCGGTGAGCGATGACAATCCGTATTCCGAAGCTCTGTTCAGAACCTTAAAATACACGCCAGCTTATCCATCGAAGCGGTTTGATTCACTGGATGAGGCGCGGGCTTGGGTGCATCGGTTTGTGCGATGGTACAACTTTGAACATCATCACAGTGCGCTGAAGTTTGTCACCCCGGCAGAGCGGCATAATGGGGAGGAAGAAGCCATTCTGACTCAGCGCGGAAAGGTCTATGAGTTAGCCAAAGAACAACATCCGGAACGTTGGTCAGGAAATACCAGAAACTGGGATGTTACAGGCGAGGTGTGGCTAAACCCGCCGAAAGAATTGCGTGCCGAGGATCAGCAGTTCGTCAAGGTTGCGTAATCAATGGACGCGACATCTTTGTTGACAAACACCG
>CAZQZF010000300.1:0-1787 GCA_964597745.1 uncultured Zetaproteobacteria bacterium | reverse complement strand
TGAAACTGACACCGCTTAGAGCCGCGGCATTCTTCGTTACCGTGCCGCTGATGGTGAAAGTGGGGGCAGATGCGCCGCTGATGATGAGTGAAAAGTTCTGTGAACCTCCCTGCAACGCGCCCTTATGGGTAATGGTCAGGGTATAAGTGCTGCCAGTAACCGGTGAGGGGATGACGATCTGTTCCACATTATCCGTATTGTTGTCTCCAGTTGTGGCTGCTGCCGACGGATTCAGTGGATTGAGCACCCAGGGCGAATAGGTCGTCGCGCCATCCGATATACGCAGATCCAGGTCATTGACCAGCATCTTGGTGGCCGGGTCGAGCGAAGCGGCAGGCGGCGTACCGGCCGGGTCGGTCCAGACAATGGTGGCGCGCAGGGGCTCGGTTCCCGAGGCGATAACCGGGATAGTCCGGGTAGCCCCATTGGCCAATGTTAGCTCACTGATGACGCTTCCCGATCCATCGATGGAAATGACATTTGCCGCTGCTTTCGTATCCAAAAGTCCCCAGCCGAATTCATAATCCGGCCCGCTGGCCAGACCCGCTTCGTCCGCTGTATGAATGACCAAGGCCTTGAGCGTAGCTGAGCGCATGGAATTACCTGTATGCGTATTCTGATAGTGCTGCTGCAGAAGAGTGAGAGAGCCCGTTGTGTTGGGGGATGACATGGAAGTTCCGGAGAAATTGGCGTAGGAGGCATTGCCCGTGCCGATTGACGAATAAAGCGAAATACCGTTGGCCACGATGTCCGGCTTGATCCTGCCATCGTCCGTTGGCCCCCAGCCACTGAAAGAACTCATCACCACATTCGAAGGCGCGACATAACCCCCGATGATGTCTCCTACGGCGCCGACGGTCAGAATATTTTTCGCTGTCCCTATGTATGGAATGCAGTCATACCCTGCCGGAGCGCAATCCTTATTCCTTGTCGCAGTTGACCAGGTCCAACCCCCATTCCAGACCCAGTGACCCGTGCCGGGAGCGGGACCTTCATTGCGGTCATTGCCCGCCGACTTGACAATCAGATAATAGGGCGCATTGACGGCAATCTGGTCCCAGGCCTGAGCGCTGGAACTATAGAAACCGAAGCCGTAATCCTCGGTTGCGCTAATACCTGTGTCGCCATACCAATACCAGGCGCCATTCCAGCTCCATCCGGCAATGAATCCGTAGGAATGATTGGATAACAAAAGCCCCGCGCCTGCCTCAGAGGCCATCTCGGAAGTATCCGAATTCCAGTCGTAAGCGTTTAGCGAAGCCTGGTATGCCATCCCTTTTGCCGCAGCCTGCACTCCTGAGGCAATCATGGTTCCGGCCACATGGGTAGAATGATCGCTGACCGCTGCCGGCGCATCCTTCTGGGTTACTCTTCCGGACAGTTCCTGATGGGTGGCCAGAACAGCGCCGCCATCCCATTCCCCAACCGTCATTCCACTGCCCGTGAGACTTAATCCCGCCAGGCCTCCCGGCCAGACCTCATCGGTGGAAACCGTATCCGCTGCATTGAGATTATCGGTCTTATAATAAACAGGCATTCCATTGGGGGCGAGCCGCTGTATCTCGATAACCGATCCGTCCGGTTCTTCCTGCCGGATTGGCCAACCCATGGCCTCCGCCTCATGCTCCGCCAGTGATTTATCATCCGAGGATTCTTTTCGATGCTGCTGAGAGAACTTCTGAAGCTCCAGGTGGTTGGTCTCCAGGGCAACCCGATCCTGCCCCAGCGCAGAACCGGCGACCATGAGCATAAAAGCCCTTGCCCTAATAATGGGGTCAGGCCTATAC
>CAZQZF010000299.1:0-1789 GCA_964597745.1 uncultured Zetaproteobacteria bacterium | reverse complement strand
TTCTGCCCCTTTCGTTTTTTCCTGAATTCGCATCACTGAATTGTCTTGATGCTCTGCTATTTCCTTATCGGTCTGCGCCATGAGATCAGAGGCTTCTTCATGCAACCTATCCAGTTTCTGTTGATATTCAGTCAATAAACGCTCACTTTCCTTCCTGTTGCTGGAGGCGCTGTCAATATCTCCCTGAATCAACGCGGAGCGTTCATCCAGAATGGCATTGATACTGGGTAATACATAACGCCAGAGAAGAAACAGGAAGATCAGAAAGATCGCGATCTCCCATAATACCTCGGGGGTGAAATGAGACGCGTCAAACTGAGGCATTCCACCACCGCTTTTTCACAATTTCTCCGGATGCTTCAATCTTCATGCTACCGGATTATGCCTTTCCCATAATGAGGAAAGCAATGACCAGTGCATACAGGGCAATCGTTTCCACCATGGCAAATCCAATCCACACATACTTGGCTAGAACCGGCTCCGCCTCCGGTTGACGCGCTACCGCCTCAATCGCCTTGCCAAACACATTACCAATACCCATGGCCGCACCGGCCATGCCGGCAGCCGCCAGGCCCATGCCTAAACCCATACCTAAAACATTTGAATCCATTGTTACCTCCTAAAATAAGCAGAAAAGTTTGTATGTCCTGTCATGCCTCACCCAGAGCATCGTTAATGTAAACGCACGCAAGTATAGTAAAGATAAACGCCTGGATAAAGGCAATAAACAACTCCATTCCCAGTAGGGCGACAGATACCCCCAATGGTACTATAGAGACCAGCAACGGCATCGCGCTTCCAAGTCCAAGCAGGGCGAGGACGGCCAGCATCGTGTGCCCGGCAGTCATATTGGCGAAAAGACGTACCGATAGTGAAACAGGCCTGGCGAAATGGGATATTACCTCTATGGGAACCATCAGTGGCAGCATCAGCTTGGGTACGCTCGAAGGTGCAAAGGCGCTAAAAAATCCCCATCCTTCTTGCAGCACTCCGATTACAATCGTCAGGATAAAGATACCAATTGCAAGCGCAGCTGTTACTGCAATCTGGGAGGTTGGCGTAAAAGCCCCTGGAATTAATCCAGCCAGATTACAAAACAGGATAAAAAAGAACAGCGTAAACAATACCGGAAAATAACGCCGTCCCTCCGGGCGAATATTTTCATTCACCATGGCCAGGATAAAACCATGGCCCATCTCGGCCAGCGCCTGATATCTGCCCGGAACAATACGGGGCCGCCGGAATGCAAGCATGAAAAAGGTAAAGGCGGTCAGCATTGCCAGCCACATCCAGACAACCGAATTGGAAATAGACAGATCCACTCCAAACAGTGAAAAATCGATATAATTTTCAACCCGGAAATGTGCCAGTATTTCAGAACCTTCTGCGGCCGCCGCCATTACGAACTCCTGTAAGGATTAAAAGGAAATTGCCGTACTGCCTCATGATCGGCCAGTATCTTCAACCGCTTTGACCCGGGATGGGTAAACAGATCAAACGTGTCCCTAGTTTTGTGATCTTTTGCGTAAATCACGCCTCGCCCCCAAGCCCTTTATCTTGCAGCATATTTTACCTGATTGTATATCTGGACGCAAGACCAGATTGGCGGAAATATCCAATGAATTCCTGTCGATTGACTTTTGTCAAGTCATCCTTCATGAATCCCGGTCAAAACGTACAGTCCGGTACAGATTTAGAAATCCTGCCATAACGCCAAAGAGGAAAAACAATAAAAGCAGCCATGGGCGGGTTCCCAACCACCGATCAAGATAGAATCCAGTTCCCAGGC
>CAZQZF010000298.1:0-1824 GCA_964597745.1 uncultured Zetaproteobacteria bacterium | reverse complement strand
GGACTATATTCCGCGATTACTGGCATCTGATCTGTATTGACGAGATTCAGCGCAAGCCGGATCTTTTCCCCCTGTTGCGTGCACTGGTGGATCGCAATGAATTGGATCTGAAATTTCTAATTCTTGGATCCGCGTCGCCTGATCTTTTGCGGCAAAGCTCCGAAAGCCTTGCCGGGCGCATTCAATATCTGGAACTGGCGGGCTTCCTCTTTGCTGAAATCAGGTCAAAAAAACCGCCGGATATGCAGAAAATCCATGCGCTTTGGTTACGCGGGGGATTCCCCCGCAGCTATCTTGCCACTTCAGACAGCAGCAGTTTTGACTGGCGGCGCGCCTTTATGCGCGCCTTTGTCGAGCGGGACATTCCGCAACTTGGATACGCAATTCAGACTGCCTCCCTTTCACGATTCTGGCGCATGGTGGCGCACTATCACGGGCAACTCTTCAATGCCTCTCGTATTGGCGAAAGTCTGGGGGTAAGCCATACTACCATGCGAAAATACCTCGATCTTTTCGAGCACACGTTTGCCCTGCGCGTGTTGCCGCCGTTTGAGACCAATACTCGAAAAAGGCTGATCAAGTCGCCCAAGGTTTATATACGAGACAGTGGACTGTTGCACGCCCTGCTGGGCATTGAGAGCATGGAGCAGTTGTTTGGCCATCCTGTGTTCGGATCATCATGGGAGGGCTGGGTTATCGAACAGATTATTGCAGCCTTACCGCACTGGAGCCCCTGTTTCTACCGGACCGCATCAGGTGAGGAGATTGACCTGGTGATGGAACGGGGTGGAAAGCGGCTTGCATTTGAAATCAAGGCATCGCTTTCCCCGCGTCTGTCACGGGGAGTCTCGGGAACGCTTGAACTGCTCAAGCCGGAATTTACCCGCGTGGTCTGTCCCCTGGATGATCCCGCCTACCCCATCCGGGAGCGTGTCCAGGTGACTGGCATCCGCCAATGCCTGGATGAATTGAGGGCGTATGATTGTGCAGGTGGACCGTCATGAGTTTATGTTGGTGTTGGGGCCTGTTCACACACAATCCGAGTGAAGCGCTGCTGTCCGAAATGAGTCCAGGCAAGGCGCTAGGAGAGAAGCTTGATAGATCCAAATGAACGGCGAGCAACGCCGCATGGCCTCATTTCGGGTGCAGCCCGGCGGGACAGGCCATTTTTGGCCTCTCCAGTGTTATTTCTCGCTAATGTGCATAAAGTACATTACGCTCAAAATGCCTTGTAGCGCTCAAAAATGACCACGTCGCTACACTTGGATTTTGTGTGAACAGGCCCTAATATGATCAACTGGGAGTCTTATGGAGATTAACGGCAAAACCAGACTGTTCGGCATTATTGGAGATCCGGTTGGGCATTCCCTCTCGCCGATGTTTCAGAATTACTTCCTGCAACAGGCCGGGATCAATGCCGTCTATCTGCCATTTCATGTGCAGGGTGGTAGCTTGGGAACGGCTGTTGATGGCCTTCATGCACTTGGCGTGGAGGGATTCAATGTCACGGTTCCCTACAAGGAGTCCCTGCCGGAGACGGTTTCAGTGGATGGCGAGTCACGCAAGATCGGCGCCGTGAATACAGTCGGGCGGCAGGGAGAGGCATGGCATGCCACAAACACCGATTGGCAGGGTTTGAAAAGCGTTGTCGAGGGTCTGAATCTTGACGTTTCAACCGCCCTGATCTTTGGCGCCGGCGGTACGGCCAGGGCCGCTCTGCACGCCATGGCTGCATCCGGTATCCGGTCCCTGTTTATCTGCAATCGGGGGCGCCCCAAGCTTGATTCACTGCTGGCCCATGCACATCAATATTATCCTCAGTTG
>CAZQZF010000297.1:0-1866 GCA_964597745.1 uncultured Zetaproteobacteria bacterium | reverse complement strand
GAAAAGCGCCGGACGGACGCCAATTTCGGCCAAGCTGGTTGCCGACCTGCTCACTGTAGCCGGCGTCTCCCGCGTGCTGACCATGGATCTGCATGCAGGTCAGATTCAGGGATTTTTTAATATCCCCGTAGATCATGTTTATGCCGCCCCGATATTCCTTGAGGATATCAAGAGGCAGTCCCTGGAGAATCCGATCATTGTCTCCCCGGATGTCGGGGGAGTTGTCAGGGCGCGTGAGCTGGCCAAAAGACTGCATATGCCGATGGCTATCGTAGATAAACGCCGGCCGGCGCCAAATGAGGCCAAGGTTATGAATATCATTGGCAAGGTGCAGGACAGGCACTGCATTTTGGTGGATGATATGGTAGATACCGCCGGCACCCTGTGCAGCGCCGCGGACGCCCTGCTTGATCTAGGCGCCAGCAAGGTGTCCGCCTATGCAACCCATGGAGTATTATCCGGCCCGGCTGCGGAAAATCTGAAACATTCCAGATTGATTGAGCTTGTAATTACCAATACGATTGCCCTGTCCGACAGAATTGCGGCCACAAAAAAGGTGAGGGTGCTCTCCGTGGCCGCCATGATGGGTGAAGCCATTAACCGGATCTACGATTACCGGTCAATTAGCAGCTTGTATAAGTAATTAAGGCGTTGCATGATTGCGCGCCCAAAACACATGGCCAAGAACGTGCCTGCAGGAGGAAAGGATGAGCAGCTATACCCTGGAAGCCACAATCCGGGAAAAGATGGGTAAAGGAGAATCCCGCCGATTGCGCCGGCAGGGCCGGCTGCCCGGCGTCCTTTATGGCGGCGACAAATCCAGCATAGCCATGAGCTTTGACAGCCATGAGATTTCCATGCTGGTTGAAGATGAAGGATTTCACACTTCCATGGTTGACCTGAAGATTCAGGGTGCGCGAGGGAAAAACAGCGCCCTGGTCAAGGAGATCCAGTGGGATCCCATCACGGATGCGCCCATGCACCTTGATTTCCATCGTGTCTCATCCAGTGACACGGTGCACGTTGAAGTCCCCATCCACGTGATCAATGACGAGAAATGCCCAGGTTCCATCCAGGGTGGTTTCATTGACCTTATCAGGCGCAACCTTGAAGTTGCCTGCCGCGCCGACCTGATTCCTGATCGTGTCATCGTTGACTGCGCCAGGATGGATATCGGTGATGTTGTACATGTTGAAGATATCCCCCTGCCTGAAGGCGTTGAAATTATCCATGACATCAACTTCACCGTACTGACTGTTCTGGCCCCAACCGTTGCGGAAGCAGTTGAAACCGTTGAAGAGGAAGTAGCTGAAGAGGAGCCAAAAGAAGACGCCAGCGACTAGGAGTCTGTCGGACTTATGATTTGAAACTGCTCGTTGGTCTGGGTAATCCCGGAAGGCAATACAGGGATAACCGGCACAATACCGGATTCCGTTTCCTTGACATGCTTGCCAGACGTCTGGATCTGACTTTTGCCTCTTCAATGAGGTTTCATTCTGAAATTGCCAGCTGGGGCAGGGATACAGGAAAGGTATTGCTCGCAAAACCGCAGATGTTTATGAACCGGAGCGGTGAACCGGTTGCGGCGATTAGCCATTATTATCGTATACCGGCGCAAAGAATTTACATTGTTTATGATGACCTGGACCTGCCGATGCTGAAGCTGCGCATCAAAAGTGGTGGTGGTCATGGTGGTCACAATGGCATTAAATCTATCAACCAGCATCTGAACTTCACGGATTATATGCGTATCAAGGTCGGTATTGGCAGACCGGATCATGGCGAGGTTACGCCATGGGTCCTGGGTGATCAGTCCCCGGAGGAAAGAGATGCCGAAGACAGGGTCTTTTCCTGTCTGTTTAAGCA
>CAZQZF010000296.1:0-1870 GCA_964597745.1 uncultured Zetaproteobacteria bacterium | reverse complement strand
ATCTTCCAAAACACGATCAGCAGTGCTCTTACCAGATATCACCGGCCTTGATTGCCCGCCCTTTGCCTTGAGCCCATTCCAGGATGCCCCCGGCATACGGGTCAAGGCTGTCCCTCGTATGGGCGTCAGCCTCGCTACTGGCACATTACGGCGTGCAACCCGGATATCCTCTCCCTGTTCAGCCCGATGAAGATACTCGGAGAGGTGATTTTTTAAGTCGCGTACGGAAACCTGCATCATCTACCTCCTTGCTAGGTGGCCCTTTATGTTGGGGTATTGTAGCCACAACCGAAGTTGCAGACAATCATCACCCAGACGTGCCATCGCCACCAAGAATCAGGATACGCATCTGCCCTCCATTATCAGATCCCGCATCCACTGCTCCAGCTGATTAACAAGCAGATCACGTTTGAAATGGGCCTCGTAGTAAGTCTGCCCTGCCCCTCCCATGGACTGCCGTTCAGCCGGCTTCAAGTTGTAAAGATGTAATACCGCATCGGCCAAACCCTGCGCATCCTCCGCCGCTGCTGCAACCCCGGCATGGGCCATCTCAATAACCCGCCTTCCCTCACCATCCAGCGCGGCTACAATGGGACGTCCGCAGGCCATATAGGATTGCACCTTGCTTGGTACAACGCGTGCAAAGACATCGTCCCGCTTAAGGGTTACAAGCAATGCCTCGGCCTGTGAAAAGAACAACGGCATGCGATCAGCCGCGAAACTGCCGGGAAAATGGATCCGGTCGAGACCGCGTTTCGCCGCCTCCTCCCGCATCCAGCCCCTTCTGCGCCCGTCACCAATCATGATCCAGTGAATATCCCGTACATCCCGCAGCCTTTCCGCCGCACCCAGGATTGTCTGCAGCGATTGAGCCTCTCCCATATTGCCGGCAAACATAATCAGGAATCCGTCCGGCAACCCTTCAGGTTTCACCGTATTCCCGGAGGGGATGACCGGCCGGTAGAATGGCTCGGCCCAGTTCGGGAAATATCGAATGCGCTCCGGGTTCGCGCCTGCCGCAACAGCCAGTTTGATAAAGGCCTCCGACTGCACCAGCACGCGATCACATCGGGTGTAAATCCAGCGCACCATGCGCCCAACAGCCTTCAAAATGAATTCTGAGCGCACTGCCCCCGCCGCCTTCAGACTCTCGGGCCATAAATCCTGTACCCAGAACATCATTGGCGCTCTTTTCAAGCGCCGCATCACCAATGCGGGAATCCCCACCGTAAACGGCGAGGGCTCGTAGGCAAAGACAACATCGAAACGGCCACGGCACCAGAGCGGCCCAAGCAGGCTGGCCGCCACCGCGTAACTCATGTAGTTCAATGCCAACTGCCAGCCACGTCCGGACATGCGCCTCACCATCGGCGCCCGGACAATCCTGACGCCTTCCCAATTTTCTTGACCACAGGAGGCAAGCCCATATCCCTCGAACCAGCGGCCGACTGGATAATTGGGAATCCCTGTCAATACCGTGACCTGGTGACCGCGATCCTTCAATTCCCGCGCCAGATCGTTGATACGGAAATTTTCCGGCCAGAAATACTGGGAAACAATCAAGATTTTCATACCCGGATCATAACCTCATCCAGGGTATTTTAGCGAGCCTCCGGGCGGTTTGCATTCGTGTTCATTCGGTTAAGGAAAAGGGATGAAGCCGTAAAAAGGCATCATCTTTTTACGTTCCATCCCTCTAAAGGATTAATCGATGATCAACCTTGTCCGCTTAATTCAGCCTGGCATTACCGGAATCAAAGGCCTTGAAACGCAGACAATTCCTCGCCGGAACATTGACCTGCATCCTGTTGAAAATGGGCTCTTCAACGCTTTCATACGGTAATTAACCCTGCCATTGAGCCTGCTGATA
>CAZQZF010000295.1:0-1900 GCA_964597745.1 uncultured Zetaproteobacteria bacterium | reverse complement strand
GGATCCGGCAAGGCATCAGGTCGGGGGCAACCAGCGTCAATACACCGGGTGCCAGAGTGCATGTTGTCGAGGAAGGCGTACTGATCGTCAGTCCCGGGGCATTTAAAGATTTCGATGCCGGTGATTGGCGGGCGGTGCAAGGCGACCTGTTGGCCATGGGTGTTCACACACCCCGTGGTGACAATCATGTGCGATGCTGGAATGTGCGCGGCAAAGACGGCGTGTTTGTCCGGGGCATCCTGCTTTCCAATGTATCGCTGTTGTTCGAATCGCCGCCGGATGTGAATCCGGCATTAGTGGAAGCGGTCTGATGGCGCACGCAATGGAAAGCCGCCTGCGCCCGGCAATTGAATTCATTCCCGCTGTGGCGGCTACGGCTTCGGTGCTGGCGCTGTTGTTCTGGCCATTGCTGTTCCTGATGCCACAATCACTCGCGCAAATCGCTGCCGCAGCTTGTGCCATCCTGGCCGCCATCCGCGCTCGTCAGGGTTTTCGGGTGATCAGGTACCGGGCTAACCTGAGACGCTTGCCCCGCTATATACTGAAACCGGACAAGGTCCCGGTGTCCAACCTGAAGATGTTCTGGGGCATAGGCTTTGAATGGACGCAAAAGCATTCACAGCGCCTGTTCGACACCAGGCTGCCCGAGTATGCGAAGTATCTTGAACAGGGATGGGCGTACCGAGCGGCGCGCGATATCGAGTTCAGGCTGGAGAAGTCCCGCGCCTTTGCATTCGTTCCGAGAATAACAGCCGCCAATGCCTGGTGGAACCCGGTGCGTCCGTTGCCGCCGGTCGGTGGCAACGCGGTGCTGCACGGCGTCGGCATGGATGATGAAAGGGCGGTGTATTCCGACATTGGCGAGAGGGTGGGGCACACGCTGGTGCTTGGAACGACGCGCGTGGGCAAGACGCGGCTTGAGGAGCTACTGGTCACGCAGGACATCCACAGGGGTGATGTAGTGATCGTGTTCGACCCCAAGGGGGACAAAGAACTGATGAGGCGCATGTTCGCCGAGGCGAAGCGCGCTGGCCGGTTGGAAGACTTTCAATTTTTCCATCTTGGCCATCCGGAGGTTTCCGCCCGCTACAACGCCGTGGCGAATTTTACCCGTATCACGGAGGTGGCCAGCCGCATATCCGGCCAGCTTTCGGCGGAGGGAGATTCCGCCGCGTTCAGGGAGTTCGCCTGGCGCTTTACGAACATCATCGCCCGGTCGCTGGTGGCGCTGGGGCAGACGCCAGATTATGAAACCATTGCCAAATATGTGCGCAACATCGAACCCCTGCTGGTGGAATACTGTTCATGGTGGCTGGACCGTTTAGGTCCTGCGGGCTGGCGGGATCATGTGCGGGACATGGAAGGCCGGATTGATTCCCAAAGTCTGCCCATGGCTTTGCGCGACAGGGGACATCATTCCATCGCTATCGTTCGCTACATCAAGCAACATGACCTTTATGATCCTGTGGCGGATGGTCTTCGTTCCGCCTACGAATACGACAAGACCTATTTCGACAAGATCGTGGCTTCCCTGCTGCCGCTATTGGAGAAACTGACGACGGGCAAGGTGTCCGAGCTGTTAAGCCCCGATTACGCCAATATAGATGACCCGCGCCCCATCATCGACTGGATGCAGATTATTCGCAGGCGGGGCATCGTCTATGTCGGACTGGATGCATTGTCCGATGCAGAGGTGGCCGCCGCCGTCGGCAATTCCATGTTCGCCGACCTCACGTCCGTCGCCGGCCAAATGTATAAGTTCGGCCTGAACTATGGACTACCGGATATCGAGGATATGGATGTGTCGCCGGCGATATCGGTGCATGCGGATGAGTTCAACGAAATCATCGGCGATGAATTTATCCCTCTGCTGAACAAAGCTGGAGGCGCGGGGTTTCAG
>CAZQZF010000294.1:0-1927 GCA_964597745.1 uncultured Zetaproteobacteria bacterium | reverse complement strand
TGGTGTGTCCGTGTCTGTCGTTTCTTGCGCCGCCTGTATAAAATATCGGGCGTTTTGCCTTCATCATCATGTTGACGGCCTGTGTTATCTGCCCGGGATGGCCGCTGGTAACAGGTTTATAGGACCGCATGTTTATCGCTTCCGGGTAATGAAACTCACAGACGGAAAGGCTGATATCCTTGGGTATATCCACCAGCACCGGGCCGGGCCTGCCTGTCGTGGCGATATGGAAGGCCTGTCTGATGGTAAGCGCAAGATCCTCAACATGTTTTACCAGAAAATTGTGTTTAGTGGCCGAACGGGTGATCCCTACCGTGTCCGCCTCCTGAAAGGCATCGTTGCCAATCATTGTTGTTGGCACCTGTCCAGTGAAACAGACGGTGGGTATCGAATCCATATAGGAATCCGCCAATCCTGTGACCGTGTTGGTGGCGCCTGGTCCCGAAGTGACCAGCGCCACCCCGCATTTCCCAGAAACCCGCGCGTAGCCATTGGCCGCATGCAGGGCGGCCTGCTCATGGCGAACGAGGACATGCCGGAAATAATTATGTTTGAATATCTCGTCATAAATGGGAAGCACCACGCCACCGGGATATCCAAAGATAAGTTCTACCCCTTCCCGCTTCAGGCACTCGACGAAGATCTCTCCACCTGTCATTTTACTCATATGCTGATTCTTTTCCTTTGAAGTTATATGAAACTAGGTAGCAGGCAAAAAGGTGTCAAGCTTGCGGGTCATGAGTATGGCGTCCTCGCACCGTCCATTAGCCATTCCGCGGTAATAATCTTTCCGCATGCCTGTGACGGAAAACCCAAGTTTCGAATACAGGTGTTGAGCCGGACGGTTATCAGCGCGAACCTCAAGCAGAGCCTTTCGCATGCCGACGCTGGATTTCCCGGATAGTATCTGGTGGATGATTCGCCTGCCAATACCTCGGCAGCGGAAGGTTTCCGCGACGGCCAGTTGCAGTATATGCACCTCATCCGCAACGTCCTGTCCAATGTAGTAGGCCACAAGTTGATTGTCTCTGTCGCGAAGGGTTCGAAAGTCCAATCCCATATCCAGGGCATCCGCCAGTCCCCGGCGCGACCATGCCTCCGGAAAAGCCCGAATATTCAGGTTATAAATATCTTCCAGATCGATGCTTGCGCCCTGCCGAACGGATAGCCCGGGTTGCATGGTCACCATTGAGGGAGACTCAGGCGGCTTTTTGTGAAGCGAAAATTTGCTCACGCCAGTCACAGGAAACACAGGCAAGTTCTTCTCCCCGGCGCTTCGTTGATTTTTCAACCACGAATGGAGCGTTACATTGCGGGCATGACCTCGGTACCGGCTTGTGCCAGATGGCATTTTTACATTTCGGGTAAGTTGAGCAGGAATAAAAGATCTTGCCTCGGCGCGATTTTTTCTTCAGGAAGGTTCCCTTGCCGCACTCTGGACAGGCAACACCGGTATCCTCGGGTTTTTCAAGGGGTTGAATATTCTTGCATCCGGGATAGGCCGAGCAGCCGAGGAATTTTCCGTAACGGCCGGATTTAATGACCATCGGCTTGCCACATTTCTCACATTTCTGATCCGAGAATACCGGCTCCTCCGCCTCCCGCTCTTTTCCCTTGATCGGCCTGGCATGTTTGCAGTCCGGATAACCGGTGCAGGCGAGGAATTTTCCGTAACGTCCCAGCTTGATGGCCATCGGTTTGCCGCAATCTGGGCAGACCTCTTCGGTCTCTTCGGCCGGTCGCTCTGCATCTGCGGCTTTGTCCCCGTCTTTCTTACAGGGCCCCCAGAAATCACGCAATACCGGTTTCCAGCCTGTTTCACCACGCGCCACCGCATCCAGTCTGTTCTCACCAGCTGCCCTGACTTTGGGATCGACAATATCGCCAAAGGAGGCGACAAGACATTTAATCCACCCTTCACAAAATC
>CAZQZF010000293.1:0-1930 GCA_964597745.1 uncultured Zetaproteobacteria bacterium | reverse complement strand
TTCTTTGTCACAGTTCTGCTGGCAAACCAGCCGGGATGGTGATCAGAATAAGCGGTATCCAGTAGCGGGCAATGGGCAACACCTGATTGGCATGCCCGACCTTGGCGGAAATAATCAGACCGCCGTCTTCCAACTCTTTTTCAATCACCTGATTGGCGATCAGCTTGCGGCGTTTGAAATAGGGGGCAACATCTTGTGAAATAGACATGATGATCTCTTTTTTATCCGGTCCGAACCAGATACCGTCTTCATTTTGCAACGTATCCTGAACAGATGGATCGGGCGTAAATGACGTTCCGCTTACAAGCAGATGGCGGATGCGACTGAAAGAGAAGGTTTTCAACTTTCCGTCATCCTTGCCAGCCAGATACCAGATGCCCTTGTGGTTCAGAAGCTTGTACGGCTCAATAGATTCATACGATTTCAACTCATGCTCTTTCTGATAATCAAAGCTGATATGCCGCGTATCTACAATGGCCTTCTCAATGCTGTGAAACAGGTGATCCTTACCGGTCAAATTCTCGTAGTGATGCCCTTTGACCAAAAAAGCTGATTCGATCCGTTGATCAAAAATATCGCGCAGAAAATTGTCAGACAGGGATGGGAACAGTCCGCGAACCCCGGCCAGACTGGCAAAATGTTTGATATCCCGGTTGTTCAACTTACCCAGAAAGGCAGCATCTAAACGATATCGGCCATTCTCCTTTTGCAACGGCAAATAGGCGAAGCGTACATTGAGGTCGCGTTGGATTGTTCGCAAACTCACACCGAATTCATCCGCAAGCGAGTTAGGATACAGACCTTCCCCCTGGTTGAGTTTAATCAGTATTTGGGCAAGCCGGTAAACAAGCGTGTCGTGGTTTCCATCCCCCATATATAGCCGCCTTCTGAAAAGTGATACTTATTCGAATGAAAGCTTAGCTTAATCAGATGACAGGCTGTGTCACTTTCCAGTTTAAGGCCCGAAGGTAAAGCTTACCTGTGCTATTGATCCGATAACATTCAGCGTTTTCGGCTGTCCAAGGGCAGCAAACCAAGTGTAGGTTCCGATAGGCTCCGCCCCAGTAAACGTGTAATTGAATACTATATCCGTAGCGGATGGAACCGGTATGTCTGCAGGCCGTGGTGTAATAGCTGTGCTAGCTGAACCATTCGGCTGAAATATCAGCAACGTACCGTCAGGTAATAACAAGGCAACATATATATCAGCATTGGCTACTGGAATTCCACTAAACATGGAACGTGTCAGAGTCAAAGAACTGCCGGTGTTGAAGGATGCAGCATTCAAATTCAAGGCGACACTGGGCAGAAAAGGCACTGCCGGACCAACATTCCAAGACGTGCCACCATCCGTACTCTTATACACAGTCCCGTTGGATGCATAGACTATGTTTGGATTTATGGGGTCGTATTTCACCCATTTAAAAAATAGAGACTGAACGGGAAGACCGGTATTGGCAGCAACGCTACTCGTTCCTCCATCCGAGGATTTAAAAATCCCGTCAAATACGGTTACTAATACCATATTCAGAGGATTGGCAGGACTAATCGCAAGTGATTCAACGCCAGAAATCCCTCCAAAAATAGGTGTCCAAGTTGTTCCAGCATCAGCGCTTTTGTACACGGATGTGAAGTCTGTCGTGATTGCATACATGACATCGTTAATATCAAAAATTAATTTGCTAACAGGTAGCGAGTTCCCAAAGATTAAGCCAAGGATGTCTATATTTGACCATGTAACACCCCCATCGGTGCTTTTGAATAGCCCTGCAGTAGAGTTGATCGAATCTAGGATAAAAGGAGATGCATAGACCGTCGATGGTGTTGCCGGATCAACGATAACAAACCCGATATCCTGCTTTAAGCTGGTTAAAGTCCAGGTTGTCCCCCAGTCTGTAGTTTTATAAAGTCCGGAGGTTGCGCCTACTAT
>CAZQZF010000292.1:0-1932 GCA_964597745.1 uncultured Zetaproteobacteria bacterium | reverse complement strand
CTACGATACAGGCCGGGCAAGGTGAAATGACTCATCTGAATAGCATCAAGCCGCTTGAAATCAATGAAGCCAACAGCATCACTCAACGCATCCACTGCATACGCCCGGATTTTATTTCCGTTCAGCCTGGCGCCGCGACCGCGCATTGCGGAAAATGTTTCGCGCCTGACCGGGTCGTGGATGCAGGCGAGAACTGGCAATCCGTCCTCAACCAATGCCAGCGAAATGGCAAAGGCAGGGAAAGAGGTGACAAAGTTTGTCGTGCCGTCCAACGGATCGAGACACCAGAAGCGCCCCCCCTTTTCAAGGCAGGCCTGCTGCTCCGCCCCCCCCATTTCTTCACCTATAAAACCAGTCTCCGGCCAGATATTGAACAGTTCCCGGCGGATGCGCTGCTGACAGGTTATGTCTGTTTCCGTGACTACCGAGCCATCTTTTTTATGGTCGACTAGCTTGTTTGATTGCCGGAAGGCGGACAATAATATTGTTTGACCGGCATCTTCAAGGATGGCGGAGATGCGATCAATCGTTCCGTCCACCTCATCCGTGGATTGGTGCTTTGTTCCTTGCGTTCGCATGATATGCTTCGCTTCTCCCATAAGGGTTAATACTACATGGAGGTGCATGGTGCTTAAAGGAAATATGGTGATCGGACAATCCGGAGGGCCGACGGCCGTGATTAATCAGTCGCTGGTTGGGGCGGTGTTCGCGGGGCGTGAAGAAGATGTAATTACCGGTATTCTGGGTGCGCGGCATGGCATTGCCGGCATCATGAGTGAGAATTTCGTGGATCTGACCACGCAGTCCGTAGAGCAGCTTGAAGCGGTGGCCCGGACACCGGCGGCTGCACTTGGTTCGGTTCGTTTGAAACCGGGACGCGAGGAGTGCGAACGTGTGTTTGACGTATTCAGAAAGAATGATGTGCGTTTTTTCTTCTATATTGGAGGGAATGATTCGGCTGAGACTGCGTATATCATCTCTGAAATGGCTTCAGCGGCAAATTATGATTTCTGCACCATGCATATTCCGAAGACCATTGATAATGATCTCAGGGTGACCGACCATTGTCCCGGCTATGCCTCGGCAGCCAGATTTGTCGCCCTGGCCTTTATGGGCGATGATCGTGATAACCGGGCACTGTCAGGCGTTAAGATCAATGTCGTGATGGGGCGGCATGCAGGATTTCTCACTGCCGCCTCAGCCCTGGCCAGGCAGGAGGATGGAGATGGCCCTCATCTCATCTATCTTCCGGAGCGCGTTTTTGATATCGGTAAATTCCAGCAGGATGTAAAAGATGCGGTAGCTAATTTTGGCCGTTGCGTGATCGCGGTCTCTGAAGGCGTTTCCGACAAGGATGGAAACCCGATTGCCTCGACAGGTGAGCGTGATTCCCACGGTAATATCCAGCTCTCCGGCACAGGCGCCCTTGGCGACAGGCTTTCCGCCCTTGTTAAAGAGGCATTTCCGGGTGAACAGTTGCGTGTGCGCGCCGACACCTTTGGCTATCTGCAGCGCAGCTATCCAACCATCATTTCCGGGGTCGATGCCAGAGAGGCCAGGATGGTGGGTGATTTTGCCGTCAGGAATGCGGCCGATTCAGGCGAGAATGGTTCCGTGGCCATTCGACGGTTGAATAATACTCCCTATGAGAGTGAATGTTTTATCACGCCCCTGTCATCGGTGGCGCGTGAGAGCACCGAAATGAAGGATGAATATATCAATGCCGCCGGCAACGATATTACTCAAGCCTGGCTTGATTACGTAAGACCTCTGGTGGATGAACTGCCTCAAATGGGCAGCCTGTAGTCACTCTCAGGTTGTCCTAACCCGGCATAGCCGGAACTACCTGCACTATTCACAAATACTGCCGCGCCTTCGCTTGTTCCTTTGCCCGCACCGAATCCCTCGTTGGTCGCCCGTATGCACGGCTAC
>CAZQZF010000291.1:0-1944 GCA_964597745.1 uncultured Zetaproteobacteria bacterium | reverse complement strand
TGTGTTGTGTGATGAAACGGAGGCAAGCGAGCCTTCAGCAGGGTAGTGCGTCGGCGGCGTAAGAGTCGTATAAGGGACAGCCAGGGAATTGATCCAGAGATTCTCAATGGCCTGTCTTAGACGGGTCGGATTGGCCATGATTTCCGGCAAGCTGGGATCATACACACGTCTCAACCTGACCCCGCCGATGGGCCTGCAGACATCGTCCAGAATGGAGTGGATATTAACCAGCTGTATCTCTGTCTCTGCACGCGGTCCGAGCTGCAACAGGTCATCGATACGCTCACGGATGCGATCAACCTCTAACAGCATCACACGTGTGGCCTCGATCGATTCCCCGGAATCGGAATGTTCGGAGAGCCATTGGGTGGCGCCGCGCAGGGCAGTCAGTGGATTTTTTATCTCATGCGCCATTTCAAGGGCGATACGCGCTACGGTCTCAGCCATCTCCTTTTGGCGCAGCTGGATGTTGACTTCTTCGCGAACGCCTTCAGGTATCAAAACTACCACGATGCCATCCGTCGCCTGTCCCGCATGTAGTGAAAACGGCATGCCCGTGCTGCGCAGAGATAAACAGTGATCGGAAACCTCTTCACCAGTTTCAGCAATCTTTTTAATCAGACGCCGAACTTCCGGGTCCGGCGAGAAAATTCTGGACAAGTGTTGATTCTCCAGACTGCGTTCGGAAAGCCCCAGACAGTCTTGCGCCTGCAGATTGGCGCCGTGTAAAAACCCTTCCGCATCAATCAACAGCAACGGCAAAGGAATCGCGGAGATAGGAATGGCGCTAAGCTGCATGGGCGAGCCCCCATCTCCCTGAAGATGTGAAGAATTGGCCGGCCTCCGCAAGTTGCGCCTGCCAATCCGGAAGACTTTGAAACCGATGGCGAAATTCCGCGGCGCCGGACAATCCCCGGCTGTACCAGATGACATGCTTTCGTGCCAGTTGGCTCGCGATGATTGTCCCATAGTGATCGGCAAGGGCATGCATATGTTCTCTGACTACCTGCCAACGCTGGCAGGCAGTTGGTGAGGAAGGGGGTTCGCTCCCCTCCAGAGCGGCTCGCACTTCCGCCAATACCCAGGGATTGCCCTGTACTGCCCGTCCTACCATGATGCCATCGCAATGTGAAACCCTTAGCATTTCTCTGGCGGATACAGCATCTACAACATCCCCGTTACCGACCACTGGAATAGAAACAGCTGCCTTTGCGCAACCGATATCAGACCAGTCGGCCTTGCCATGAAACATCTGGGAGCGTGTGCGTCCGTGTACGGTAAGCATGGCAATACCACTTTCCTCGGCAATCCTTGCAATACGTTCGACGTTTTTATGATCATTATCCCAACCGGTTCGTATCTTCAGACTGACCGGAACAGATACGGCGTTAACAACGGCTTTAAGAATTTGTCCGACCAGTGGCTCATCCTTAAGCAATGCTGAGCCAGCCTGCTGTTTGCATATCTTCTTGACCGGGCAACCCATATTGATATCTACGAAATCCGCGCCATGATCCGCTGCCCAGCGTGCTGCATCCCGCATATAGTGGATGTCAGAGCCGGCAATCTGAATCCCTATAGGATGCTCATCCTCACCAATTTCCGCCATCAGTTCCGTCCGTTGCCGCTTTGCATCAATGGCACGCGACGCGATCATTTCCGTAACCATCAAAGCCGCACCAAACCGTTTGCAGATACGCCTGAATGGAAGATCGGTGATGCCAGCCATCGGGGCAAGCGCCAACGCCGGATGGATGAAATGATCCCCCAGATAGAATCCCCGAGCCTGTGACGGTAATGAGTTGCACAACATTTAGGCATCCTAGCCGGCCCATGCATCGGGTCAACCCGATTTAGCCTGATCTGGCTTCGCATACCGCCTGATCGGACTAGGAGCCTGTCGGACTTATGATAAATCTACTGCGCGGCAGGGACAGCGGTCCA
>CAZQZF010000290.1:0-1949 GCA_964597745.1 uncultured Zetaproteobacteria bacterium | reverse complement strand
TTTGAGATAGGATTAACGGTCTAATCCTCGGGTTTATGAATAGTTCAGGCTAAATCAATCGAGTCTGACCCCATTGATTCGGTGTTCTTGGCTTTTTGAGGGGCATTATTTGTCGAAGCAAAGAAACCGACCAACGGCACTTTGCAAGGGAATAACCGTAATACCGAAGCCTGGCCCGGTTGATGATTTCTCTTTTTTCAACCATGCGAACGTCAAAATCCCCAACATTCCGATACCAAACAGCACTCGGAGAATGCCGGACAACGCAATCCATGCGCCTATAAACAAAAGAACCGCCCCCGCGCCCATCAGCCAATAGGTTACTTGGGAAACACCCGGCTCAAGCACGGCGACCCAGGGTTTGTCGGGGTTGTAATGAATCGCCACACTCCGGCCTATCGGATATTGGTTCACCTCCTCATAAGCATCCGATGAATCCGAACTGGACCACGTGCCTGCCCTGGTATCGATTTTGTTCGATTTGTATTCCTTGCCACCGATGCGATAGGCATATTGAACATCGGCGGAATATGTGCTTCGTCCCTTGGAATCGTGCGATGTCACCACCTTTGACTGCAGCACGCTGCCCTGCACTGTGGGCCATGATTCACTGACCTTGCCCATGTGATAGGCATTCATGCCCAGATATATGGCAAGGAGATATCCCATGCCCATGAATATTGCTCCAGTAAACAGACTGCCAAACCAACCCATTTTTTTATATGTTGCCATGTTTACTCCCTCGCCTTTCCTGTGAGATCTCTGTGAGATTCCAGCCTTTATCGCCCGAAAAGTCCGTTCATCAGGCCGCCAATACCCTTCTCAATCTGATCGCTGATGCCGTTCTGGATGCCCCGTTTGGTGGACTGGTGGGCTTCGTCGACGCTATTCCTGCCAATGTCCTTTGCATCCTTTTCCAACACGCTTTCCTCGCGCTTGCTGCGTTCGGCATGCTTCGATTTATATCCGGATTTATGCTCCGACCTATACCGCGAAGGTGTCCCTCGACCACCGCCAGACATATCCATCGGCTTGCCCGGCAACTCAAATGCCGAATCCGGAATTCTCCCTGTTCCCACGGACACCAGCACCATGCTACGATCAAAACGCAAAAAGCCTGTATCTCGCTGAGGAGTGTTCTGCTGCATCTGTTCCAACATGCGATCCGATCCTGATCGCCTCGTCATCAGTTTGTTCATTTCGATCCATGCCTGGAATACATCGGCCAGCTTACGATCCCGGGTCAGCACCACTTCATGCACCTCGCCGTTGCCGGTATAACGGTAAACCTCGCCGCGATACCCCGCCACGCGCTCGCTGCGCCCCGTGTCTTCAAATTTCATTCCGGCTGTTTCACTTCCGCCGGACTTGCCACCACCAAACAGCCCACTCAGCGATGCGGCCAATCCTCCGGTCATCTCGATAACCTCTCCATCAGGGGTGACGGCATACACCTTATCGCCTCGCCTGATCATGGAGGCAAGAGGACCATTTCTCCCGTCGCGCATATCCAGGCGCACATGCTGCTGGTCACGATACTGGATGGTCTGAAGAGACATCCCTCGCGGCGAAGAGAGTCTGTATTTCACCGTCACACCGGCGAACGCTCCCTGCACTCCCATCAGCGCCATGCCCGCCAGCGCTATCATTGAATAAATACCTTTTTTTATTTTCATTTCACTTCCTCCTTTGTTGTGTATTACTGCCTGGTTATTCATTCATCGTAACTACTCAGCACCTTATGCAAAAAGCCTCCGTAACTGCTCAGATTGCCCTTTGTTGTTTGGGGTTAGGTCTATCATTTACTCTGTTTTACCGGCTATCCGCCGGATTCCTCTATAAGACTCTATATCCGCAAAAAGACTTCCTCTTTTTACCATCAGCGCCTTTCCTCTGCGCTCTCTGCGACTTTGCGAGATACCTTCTTTTGATTTGCTCTCGCCAAGACG
>CAZQZF010000289.1:0-1952 GCA_964597745.1 uncultured Zetaproteobacteria bacterium | reverse complement strand
CCCTCGCTTGTTCCTTTGCCCGCAACGAATCCCTCGTCGGTCGTCCGTATGCACTGCTACGCACTCCTTCCTCGGAATCCGTTGCGAACAAAGGTCCGGCGCGATCATCACGACGATTCATGAATAGTGCAGGTTAAATCCGGTAGCCATCTCTTTCTTCAATTCTTCATCCCGCGCCTCCGAGCACTTGTCCACGGCCCGTATCTCCCCCTTCAACTCCTCACGCGTGTCTTTCAGATCAGAAGCTACGCCGTCAATCTTTGCATCCAGCCGCTGTTCCACGCCGTCAATTTTTTCGTCCAGTCCGGCAAACAAGCTGCGGTATTCCGATCGACTTCCTTCAATCTTTCCGGAAAGATCGGCGTGTATCCGATCCATCTTTTCGTTGAGGTTCAGTACGCCGTCCGCCACCGCACCCAACTGATGCTGGAAATCCTCCGCCATCACGCCGATATGCGTCTTCACCACCTGATTCATCATCTGGTTGGTTTTCTCGAAATCGTCTTCAGTCATCATATCTCACTCCCGCCCATTGCCAACGCCAAGGTATAGAACCTCCGTCACTGGCGTGTCAAGAAAAAAACTTTGCTTCATACATCCAGCTTGCCCGTCGACGCGCCATTAACCCATAGATTGACCAGTCTTTCACCACGGAGGGCGCAAAGTAGCGCAGAGGAAAGGCAAAACACTTGCAGAATCCGGGTACATGCTTCATGGCTGTTTTGGCCTTCTCCCGTGTGTTCCGTGTATTCCGTGGTTAAATATTTTTGCCTTTCCTACCCTTGTATAGCCGGAACCAAAAATATTTAGCCACGAATTACACGAATTGCCACAAATGAAAAACCAGTCTGCATCTGCCCGCCTCTAAAATTCATCCCCCAGGGCAGCCTCTCTGGCGCAAGCGCCATTCACCTTCTGTTCATTCGTGGTTCGCCTTTCATGTTTTTGCATTTGCATCAATCTGATTATATTTCAACACCTTACACCTTTGTGGTCCGAATCGCAAAAAGCCACCCATGCCGGGGTTCCGGCGTGGATGGCTTTGATCTGTTGTTGCTGTTCCCCTTATGCTTTCCATGCCTGTTTCCCAGCCTCACCCAGAGCTATTAAATGTTTTAGCTGCATGGCGGGCCAGGTGTCATTCCGCCATGCAGGGGCAATCTGTTTTTTCGATCTTTCCCGCTTTTACCTCTTCCTTATTTCAGGCCAATAAGCGCGCTTCCATCCATTATCTGCCGTGTGTTAACAATACCACTTGTAATATTGTTATATTTCGTTATGTTTTTCGCATGCAGGTGATATGGCAACCGAAAGCCATGAAGCAGTTGAAGTGGTGAAAAAACGAAATGAGCGCACATATTGATTTCCAGATCATTGAGCAAAACGGCAAACCTGCATTTGCGGTGCTTCCATGGACCAGCTTTGAGCGCGTGCGACCGATGCTGGAACAGCAAGCCAAAATCGAGTCCGGCATTCCCGGCCCTGTCGTCAAAGCGTATGCCATTGATGACAAGTCCCTTGTGCTGGCATGGCGGGAGCATCTCGGCCTGTCACAGGCAGAGGTCGCCGGAAAGGCGGGCATGAAGCAACCGGCGCTCTCCCGTATTGAAAAAGGCGACAGCCGACCGCATACCGCCACGCTCAAAAAACTGGCTGATGCCATGGGTCTGCAACCGGAGCAACTGGTAGAATAGCCCGGCTCAACACCTCGCCAAGAATGCAAAAAGCCACCCATGCAGGCGATTCGATCTATGTGTTGCATGCCTTTAGAAAAAAGTCGCAGAAAACACCGAAGCGCGATATCGAACTTGCCCGCAAACGACTGAAAATAATTGGAGGTTAAAATCATGGAAACCATCACAGCATCTAGTGGCGATGTAATTCCCTGAACAGGCTAATGATCCTAGAAAAAGCAGTTGGTCGCACACACATAGCGCAAGTTCTTGATTCGC
>CAZQZF010000288.1:0-1961 GCA_964597745.1 uncultured Zetaproteobacteria bacterium | reverse complement strand
CTGGTATGCTGTCGCTGTGTGCGCCCAGGGGTCTAGTCCGTCCACTAAGCCCTGGATGGTGGTAGGCCCGGCACTGACTGCTGGCACCTCCGGTTCGGATATCATTGACAGCCTCACCGCACCCTCCTGTGGCATGAGTCTGCAGGATGCAGCAGGCGCGATCATCGCGGCTGGTGGCGACAAGGAGGATACGCTGGCAGCTGCACTGGTTCTCGATACCTGCTTTGCCTACTACGCCGACCCGACGGTCAAACTGGCATCGACAGCATCCGGTGGTGGTAGCGACGTCATACTAGCTACCGATGCAGTCTCCATACTAGACACCACCGGTGGCGGCGGCGGTGGCGCAAGCCCTAAATAGCGCCGTCTTCAATTAAACCTAAAAAAGGCCCGGAATATTCCGGGCCTTTTTTCTTTGATTCTTTTATTATTTCCGCATGCATCGAGCTAGAAAGATCTCACACCCTGTTTTGACCCGCCTGTTTCTGGCATTGATTTTCTGGTTGCCCTTGCCACTGGGCAGCAATCGCGCCTGGGCCTGGTCGATCATGGAGATATGGGCTTTTCTGCTCGCTTTCTGCCTGCTCGTACTGGCGTGGCGAAACAGGCTGTCCATACCCGCGCCGATGCTTGCCGCCAAACCCGTGATCTTGCTGTTAACGCTGTTTTTTATATGGACCGGCATACAGATGGTCCCGCTCCCCTACTCCGTGCTACAAATAATTTCTCCGCATGCCGCCCAACTGCTAGCCGCATCGGGCCATCCCGGCTTTGCCAGCATCGCCCTGGATCCCGGTTTAACAGCCAAGGCCCTGCTCAAGGGTCTGGCGCTATTCACCATGATGCTGCTGATGCTGGCGCTAATGGATAGCCATAAAAAAATACAGTGGCTTGCATACACGGTGCTTATTGCCGGACTCTTTCAGGCTGCCTACGGCGCCTATATGGTGTTATCCGGCATAGAGTACAGCTTCTTTATCGAGAAAGAGCGCCATCTGGGTTCGGCTACCGGCACATTTATGAACCGCAATCACCTGGCAGGTTATCTGGAGATGGCGCTGGCCATCGGCATCGGCTTGATGATTGCCCGCCTCAGTAATGTTCGGGCGCACAACTGGCGTGATCGATTACGTAAACTATTTGAAACCATGCTTAGCCCCAAGGCATTGATTCGGCTGACTCTGGTTGTCATTTGTACCGGTCTGATTCTGAGCAAATCACGCATGGGCAATAGCGCCTTCTTTGCCAGCCTGTTTATAAGCGGCATTTTGTTCCTGCTGATATCCAGGCATGCCACCCGCTCCACTACCATCTTCCTGATCAGCCTCGTGGTTCTTGATGTCATGCTGGTCGGTTCATGGGTTGGCGTCGGTAAAGTCGTGCAAAGACTGGAAGATACGAATATGGTAACCGAACATCGGGATGAGGTGGTCAGAGATACCATGACCATGATTGCCGAGCAACCGTTCACGGGCATCGGCGCGGGCAATTATTTCAGTGCATTTCCCAATTATCAGAAGCCGGATATCTGGGATCATTATTATCACGCTCACAACGATTATCTCGAGTTCTTAAGCGAATCCGGCCTGATCGGGCTGCTGCCGTTGGCGCTGGCTGTACTCTACAGTCTGTTTCTGGCCATCAGAGCCATGCGACAACGGCATTCCCCGCTCATGCTGGGCATGGCCTTCGCCAGCTTCATGGGTATTTTATCCATCCTGATTCACTCAAGCGTGGACTTCAACCTGCAAATACCAGCCAACGCAGCAATGTTTCTGTTGTTGATCAGCCTCGCCATCATTGCCGATTCGCTGAAATACCGCCGGGCCGGGCATGTTCGAAGTAAACCTGGCCCGGCAAAAGCCGAAACCAAACAGGATTGAACCACAGAGACACAGAGTTCTTCCTTTGCGCTCTTTGCGGCTCTGCGAGATCATTGCTTTTCAACCCTGACTCTCGCC
>CAZQZF010000287.1:0-1965 GCA_964597745.1 uncultured Zetaproteobacteria bacterium | reverse complement strand
CTAGCCGCGGTGTGGGTCTTTACCTGCGAATTGCCTCCCTATTCCGTTGTCGTATCCGGCTCCATGCCTGGCAAATCCGGCGGGCCGAACCTGTATTGCGCCGTCATCGTCAAGCAGGTCGATGAACGCACCCGCGCCAAGACGGGAATTACGGAGTTACTGAGAGATTTTTGATGCCTCACGATTTCATGGTGAGGTCATTCCAGACCTGAAGGTAGGTCTTGAAGTGCTGTTTCGGTTCAGACTCAAGATAGTTGCGAACGCCCAGCAGGGTGCGAGCAAATGCCCCGTTACTCAAACCGCCATTGAAATGCTGCCAGTGTAAAAATATCAGCATAGTGGTAAGCACATCCGTTTCGCAATAATCCCTGATTGCCTCAGTGTTTCCGGACTCATACAGAGTACGTACATCACCGCCGGCGGTATCCAGATTTCCGGGTATGCCCATGACTGCGGCCACCTCGTTCAGGGAACAGCGGGCCGAGGCGCCATAATCGGAAAGCACCTCCATGAGATCCACATGGTACTTGCTTGCAAAGCGGGCATCATAATTAACCCACTTGTCGCCTTCGGAAAACCAGCGCGGACATGAAATGCCATGCGCCATGGCGCGGTATTTAAGAACAGGTATGTCAAAACCACGACCGTTATAGGAGACAAGTTGAGGCGCGCGTTTCTCAATGAGGCCAAAAAACCCCTCCAGCAATTCCCGCTCATTGCTCTTGACGTGACCACCGCTGGCCAGACGCCGGATGACCATTTCACTCCCCTCTTCTCCAGGTTCACGGACCAGTTGCGCATAACTGATTGCCACGACCTGGTGGAATGGTTGCCGGGGAAAGTTGTTTTTTCCACCTGTTTTTTCCAGAAAATAGTCGCCCAGGGCATCGCGAGCTTCAGCATCATTTGTGTCTTTCAGGTCAAGCAGTTCCCTGGCAGCCCCGGCATCCACTACGGTTTCAATATCAAAAACAAAGATATCACGGCGCATTGGCCTTCTCCCTGTAAGCCGTTTTGGCACTGCCATATTAACCTGAACTATCAGGTTAATACACCAGTCGTTCACAGGTCGCTTTTAACATTCATTCAGTCTAAAATGCGATCATGAAGATTCTCGTTGTCGAAGATGAAAAACGTGTTACCCAGTTTATTCAGAAGGGTTTGAAAGAAGAGGGTCATGCTGTTGATGTCGCCTATGACGGTGATGAGGGCGGCTTCCTGGCTGAGGTCAACGATTATGACCTGATCATCCTTGATTTGATGCTGCCGAAGAAAAACGGAATTGCCATGTGCCGGGAAATTCGCGAGCGAGGGGTGGCCACGCCTGTTTTGATGCTCACAGCCAGAGACAGTATTGAAGACAAGGTTCGCGGTCTGGATGCCGGCGCTGATGACTACCTGGTCAAGCCGTTTGCCTTCAAGGAACTATTGGCCCGTGTCCGCGCTCTTCTGCGCCGCCGTTCCGATGTAAAGACGCCGACCCTGAAGATTGCCGATCTGGAACTGGACCCCATAAGTCGCAGGGTGACCCGTTCAGAGCAACCCATTCGCCTGACAACAAAGGAGTATGCCCTGCTGGAATATATGCTTCGAAATCCGGGGAAGGTGCTTTCGCGTACCCTGATCGGTGAGCATGTCTGGGATATGAATTTTGATCCTGAAAGCAATGTCATTGATGTCTATGTCAGTCATTTACGTTCAAAAGTCGATCGTGGATTTGATCTGCCCCTGATTCATACCTTTCGCGGTCAGGGCTATCTGTTGAGCGATGAATCACCACCGGAGTGAGACGAATGGCGGCCCCCGGTATCTGACATTGACATGCAGTGCATGCCGCAACCCTCTGAGAAATGAAAAATCCCATCCACGGTTATTTCAGACCAGGTGAAAATGCGGGTTAGACGCTTGAGGACACTCAGACCCCTGTTTATGAGAAGCATCGTAGATAGTCTGTACAATCCATTA
>CAZQZF010000286.1:0-1976 GCA_964597745.1 uncultured Zetaproteobacteria bacterium | reverse complement strand
ACCCTGCAGGCAGTTGGGATGTGCCGGGCATGGACAGGTTGATGGATGGCTGCGCTGGCGGCTGGCGGGATCTATCTGATGGCGACTAACGTCTTTCCTGATCCGGAAGCGCTGGCTGCCGCCGGGGCTAAATACATTGGTCGGATATGTGGAACAGCGGTGGCCGGGCATGGCGCCTTTCATCTGGTCCTGGCCGGCGGCAACACGCCCGGACGCTGTTATGAACTGTTGACGGCCATGGATTTGCCCTGGCGTAAGTTGCACATCTATTTTGGTGATGAACGCTGCCTGCCGGCGGGTGATGCCGGGCGCAATGACTGGATGGCCAGGGTTGCATGGCTGGATCACGTTGCCATTCCGGAAGATCAGATTCATTCCATTCCCGCCGAACTGGGTCCGGATGAGGGGGCGGCGCTCTATTCCAGGATTCTGGCCGGCATCCCAGAGCTTGATCTGGTCTTGCTCGGCGTGGGCGAGGACGGGCACACGGCCAGTCTCTTCCCCGGCAATCCGGCGCTTGCTGATGAACGTCTGGCCGTACCTGTATTTTCGGCGCCAAAATCTCCTCCCGAGCGTGTGTCCATGAGCTTGACCGCCCTGAACAGCGCAGGCAGGCGCATGGTGATGGCGGCGGGCGCCGGCAAACGTGACGCCTTAAGGCGAATCAGCGATGGCGAGTCTCTGCCCGCGGCCCGGTTGAGGGATTGCCTATGGTATGTTGATGCGGAGGCGGGGGGCTATAGCCTGTTGTGATGAACCGGGGTTGCGAAAAGAGAGACCTTTCCCGGCGGTCTGGACTGGTTTGGCGGTTCTGCTGCTGATCCTGGGCGGCGCCTTCTTACTCTTTTAGACAGCATATTGCACAAAGGTTTCAAAGTTATCAGGCGTAATCACTTTGGTCTGGCAATCCGGATAGGCTTTGGTAAAAGTCCTGGAGAATCTGGCCCTGGCATTGGGGTTCCATTTGAATTCCCATGCCGATAACCGGCCACTTCTCTCTTCGATATAATCAATTTCCTGCTGGGCCTGCGTACGCCAGAAATACCGGCTTGCCGGAATACCCGCATTGGCCAGCGCTTTCATACGTTCACAGATAAGGAAATTTTCCCACAAGGCTCCGATATCATTGCGCAAGCCGGTTGGGCTAAAGTTATGGATGATGGCATTGCGAATACCATTATCATAAAAGTAAATCTTACGGCTCTTCTTCAATTCATTGCGCAGATTGCGGCTCAATGAACCAAGGCGAAAAATGACGAATGCCTTTTCAAGCAGCGAGATATAGCGCTCCACGGTTGCCTGATCCAGCCCCGCCATGCGGCCAAGCTCGGCATACGACACCTGTTGCCCGAGTTGAAAGGCAATGGCCTGCACCAGCTGCTCAAGGCGCCCCGGCTTCTGGATCCTCTCCCATGTCAAAATGTCCTTGTATAGATAGCTGTCAGCCAGTTGTGACAGCAATGCCGCCTCATCACCGGGGTGAAGCACCACATCCGGGTAATAGCCATAAATCAGGCGGTGCTCAAGCAGACGCCGTTCCTCCAGGGCGCCATGATGATCGACCATCTCCTGCCAGCAGAGCGGATAGAGACGGAACTCCCATTTGCGGCCGGTCAGTGGTTCATTGATACGATTGGCCAACTCAAATGCGGATGAGCCGGTCGCGAGCACTTTGACCCCGTCAATATTGTCAGTAATGAGTTTCAGTGTCAGGCCGATATTTTCGATCCGTTGTGCCTCATCGATAACCAGCAGGCTATGTTTGCCTATCAGCGCTCTCAGGCGCAAAGACGAGACGTGACTTAACAACTGGCGAATATCCGCTTCATCGCCGTTCCACCATAGCAGAGTTCCATGATCCACTTCGCGGGTTACATGATGCATCAATGTCGTTTTTCCCGCCTGCCTCGGACCAAGCACGATGATGACTTTTTTGTCACCCATGCGTTGCAGGATTCTGGCAATAAGCGCCCTAT
>CAZQZF010000285.1:0-1984 GCA_964597745.1 uncultured Zetaproteobacteria bacterium | reverse complement strand
GGATAGTTTCGGCGACCTTAGCTGCCGGAAGGTCTCCGATGACGACCAGATATCTCCGAAAGTTCGCTCACGCAAAGAACCAACGGATTCCTCGATATAGGGACAGGCCGTGATTTCTCCTTCTGGCGTAACCCGGCAGTAATGCGCCCCGGCGAGGCATCCTCCGCCTTCATAGCCCCGTGCCCTGGTCAATGGAGAATTCGGGTCTTTCTGATAGGCCAGACGCTTAAAATGCGGGGCGCAGCGGGCGCGCACCATCATGCCGGGATACCGGTCCTGCGCATCCAGCAGTTGGGACAATACCCGCTCGTATTGCTCCGGTGTGATGTCCGTAACCCGCTCTCCACGACCGGTACAAACCAGAAAGAAAAAGTTCATCACGATGGCGCCATCTTTATGCGCCCACGCCATCATCGGTTCCACTTCATCCACATTGTCCTGGTGAACGCTCATGTGAATCTGGAAGGACAGACCCAGTTCGCGACAATTTTCGATCCCTTCCATGGTATGCCGCCATGCCCCCTCAAGCCCCCTGAATGTATCGTGGAATCCGGGGGTAAGACTGTCCACGCTGATGCCGGCGCCACTGACGCCCGCATCCAGCAACCGTTTCACATTCGTCTTGTTGAGCAGAGTCCCGTTGGTGCCAACCACAACCATCAGTCCGAGGGATGCGGCATGGGCACAAAGTTCATAGATGTCCGGTCTGAGCAACGGTTCCCCGCCAGTGAGCACGGCCATGCAGGCGGGATTTACCTCCGATATTTCGGTCAGGATGCGCTTGACCGCAACCGTATCCATTTCATTGGGATCGCCACACTCACGCGTTCCCGCATCAAGATAGCAGTGCGCGCATTGCAAATTGCAGCGCATGGTCAGATTCAGGGCAACAAGAAAGGGTGGGAATTCCTTCATGGAAGGGCCATTGAACGCCATCCGTTAGCCTGAAATCATGAGCCAGATAAATTGCATTACTCGTTTTCCTCGCCGCCGAACAGGGGGCATTTATTCTGCTCCCCGTACTTACCTTCAAATTTTTTCCGCAAATTAACGATCATCTCATCAGTGACGGTTTCCACGCCTTCCTCCTCCGCCTGTTGTTCCACCATTTGCCTGGCAAAGCCCCGAAACTCTTCGGGTATCTTGCCCAGCCGTTCCAACGCATCCTCATTCCAGTTCATATTGATCTCCTTTATCCTTTTTTGTATTGATCCGGATGCGCCCCGGAATGGAAAGATCCGCCCTTCTCCCATGTATTGCTTGCCTTTTCCAGGGCAGTCAGATCAACGCTATTCACACCCGTTTCGCGGGCGCAGCGCTCCACCTCTTTAATCACCATGCCACGCACAAAGTCGGGGATACGCTGAATGCGCGCCCAAGCCTCTTTCTCCCACTCAAGTTCCTTGTGCTGCATGGCCGAGCCTTCGCCCCATTCGGCGTACTTGGTGTCAATCAACTTGTTATCTACAAGGCTCACGCCCTGGCGCCGGGCAAACGATTCAATCCGTTGACATGTCAGATCACGTATAAAACCTTCGGGTACGCCTTTGATCCGTTCCCTGGCCTCATCCGTCCACGCCAGCGTCTCGTCTGTTTCTGCTTCCGGCGTGGAGCCGCCAGGGACGCCGCCCGTCATCGCCCCCATCATGGCCTTTCTGGCCTCGGCCAGACCCGCCTCACAAACATCCAGCGTAATTTCAGCACTCCCTTCACGCCTGGCATAATCTTCCACGCGGCTACGGCTGGCATCCCGCATAAAACCTGCCGGAACGCGCCCGATACGCTGCAATGCCTCCTCGTTCCAGACAAGCTGAGTGCTGGATTTCACCACTTCCTTCGCCTCCGGCTCATCTGCCTCGCCCATCACATCGCGAACCAGAGCTGCATTTATTTTGGTCTGTTTCTGACGACGAGCCAGCTTCTCCGTGCGCAACTTGATATGCTCGCGCATGACCTCACCCTCAATCCCGTCCAATACCTGTAT
>CAZQZF010000284.1:0-1988 GCA_964597745.1 uncultured Zetaproteobacteria bacterium | reverse complement strand
CATTTCGCTCCGACGACTGCGCCATAAAGGGTTCGCCCCAGAAGCTGAGCAGGCACTCCGGCCTGCCGCTTGTTCCGCCATCCGAGATGATCAGTGAAATGGATTCGTGGATGGTGGCCCATTGCACTTTGACCTTGGCGCCGCCGTTGCACGCCTTGATCTTGGGTACGACCTCGGCGTCCCAGAGCGATTTTTCACTCTCATCCAGAACAAACTGAATGGAGTTTACCCGTGGATTTTCAATAGCCGGGCGAAGCAGCGTGTCAAACAGCGGCTGCGGCCTGAACATGGAAAGGCAGACATGAAACCATGTCATATCGCCCCGCGCCCGGGCGGAAAATTGTTTGCTGGATTCGCGGAGCTGGGCCGGGCCAATTAGAACAATGTCCGGAGGAACAAGACTGGTCTGGATGTGTTGCAGCGCGTCCCGGTTTGTTTTAATGATGGCATGCATCTTTTCATGAGTCTGGTCACGCCGAAGGTCACGGATAAACAAAATGGCGATCAGGATAACCGTCAGCGAGATCATGACATCATCGTCCACCATATGCAGCCGATGCATTAGCAGCGCAGCGGCAGCGGCGATAATGCCGACCACCAGATCCAGTTCGATGGTGAAAAGTTTTTTCAGTGATAGTGACATTTCAGAGCCCTCTAACGCACGACTTTGAAATAAAAGGGGGTGTAGCGCAAGGCCCAGAGGCAGAAAATCAGCACCCAGGCCGCGCCTGAAACATAGATACCAATTTCGAACGCCGGCCATGCTTCGCTCAACATACCACAGCTTACGCGCAAAAGGGGTACGATCTGAAAGGCAAGGAAAAGCCGGGTAGTCCAGCTGTCCGCCAGCACCGGCCGGCCGGCATGACCGAGCGTTACCCGTGTGACCATGCCCAGAAGCAGGGTGCCGAAGCCTCCAATGACAAGGGCGTGTAGCGCCGCCTGTTCCAGGCGCAGCCATATTTCGCCACTTAAGCCTTCGGCCAAATTGATACCGGCGGAGAGTAGAAAGGCGAACGGAAACCAGAACAGCGCCCAGTGCAGAACGGACTGTATGACGTAGGGTTTCCGCCGCCAGATACGCCATTGCAGGCACTGCCGGCCGGTCACTAGGAAAAGCCCGAAGTCAGCCAGCCAGTACCATGAGTGGAGATCCATGATCATCAACAGCATGCGCGCGAGGGAGAAGGCAAGCATGAAATGCAGACCGAAACGAGCGCGGACGACATCGCGCCCGCTTGTCACGGTGAAGATCGGTATCATGCGGTAGGCGACCGCGTAGATGGTGGGAAATAAAAACCCGTAAATTCCGATCGCTTCAGCGGCCATTCCCCAGAAATCATCACCGCTCCAGATATATGCCGCCAAAGCCAGCAATCCCGGGCAGGCGAAGGCCATGCCAATCCACATGAACGTGGGCATCTGCTTATGCGCATATGCGGTCCGCCGCAGCATGCGTAGCATCTCAAAGGTAAGCCAGATATTGATCATTACGGCAACTCCCAGCCCGGATTGTATCCATGCTTCGCCAGCGTAAAGGCCCAGAGAAAAAAGCATCGCAGCGCTAAGGAAACAGAGGAACACCAGGGTATAACGCTGGAGCGAAAGCGGTGGTACGCTCAACAAACGCGGAAAAACAGTCAGCAGAAAGCCGAAAAAGAAGAATGGAAAGAAGAAGTAAACCATCTGCGCCATGTGCAAGCGCGCCCGCGCGAACGGTAAGGCATAAGGCATGATATCCAGTAGATGCAGGAGCCACATGGCAATGGTAAGTACGGCAAAGATGATGCCGCCCAGAAAGAACGGGCGGTGTACGTCCGAGAAGAGGGATCTGATATTCATGTCGTCAATATTCTTTTCCATGGGCATCCTGCTTTGATAATCCTAGAATTCTCAGTTGGGAGTGCGTGCAGGGTGTAAGAGATTGATTTGAAGGGCGTAACGGAAAAAATCGTCGTCACCTTATTGGTGATAAGAGTTTTTTCCGT
>CAZQZF010000283.1:0-1992 GCA_964597745.1 uncultured Zetaproteobacteria bacterium | reverse complement strand
ACGCCGCCAACGAAGTTCGTACCGTAGGCAATCATTCCGGCTGAATGGAAGGTCCCCTGCCTGCCGGTAAATCCCTGGCAGATTACGCGAGTGGTTTTATCAACGAGGACGCTCATTGCATCGATCCCCTTGCCGCTGCCGCAGCAAGTTCCGCCGCTTCATCCAGGTCATGCGCCCAGTGCACATCCAGCTCGGCATCATGGATCAGTTGACGACCCTCTTTCTCATGCGTACCAACCAGACGCATGATGACCGGTACGCGAAGTCTGTGCGTCTTGACGACCTCCAGCAGACCTCTGGCAATAATGTCACAGCGCACAATTCCGCCAAAGATATTAACCAGTACCGCCTTCACATGCTCTTCAGTCAACAGCAATTTGAATGCCTCGATCACGGCCTCGACTGTCACGCCGCCGCCCACGTCAAGGAAATTGGCCGGCTTCTCACCCTTAAGCTGAATGATGTCCATGGTTGCCATGGCCAGTCCGGCGCCATTGACCATACAGCCGATATCGCCATCAAGCTGGATAAAATTCAGACCGAACCGAGCCGCCTCCGTTTCCCTTGCATCTTCTTCATCCGGATCGCGAAGTTTGGCAATGTCCGGCTGGCGGTAGAGCGCATTGTCATCGAAGGCCATCTTGGCATCGAGCGCAATCAGATCGCCGCCTTCGGTCAACACGAGAGGATTCAGTTCGATCAGGGAGGCATCCCTCTTCCGGAAGGCCTTCAGTAACTGGCCGGCCAGCCGGGCAAACACTTTTGCCTGTTCGTTATCCAGGCCAAGAAACATCGCCATTCGGGCCGTTGCATCGCTATTTAAAGGAGTATGCAGAATTCGTTCGGGCGTATCAGCGGCAACCTTTTCGATATCCATACCACCATCGGGACTGACCATGAAGCTGATGCACTCATGCCGCCGGTCCACCAGCAGCGCCAGATAAAACTCCCTGGCGATATTCAGACCCTGTTCGATATACAGGCGCCGGACCCGCCTACCCCGCGGGCCTGTCTGATGCGTGACCAGCTTCGAGCCCAGCAGGGCGCTGGAGGCTTTCTTCACTTCATCAGGAGAGCGGCAGATACGCACCCCGCCGGCCTTGCCGCGCCCACCGGCATGGATCTGCGCCTTGACCACCCAGACATTTCCGCCAAGCGAGCGCGCCGCCTTTTCCGCCTCTTCAACGGACAGGGCAAGCCGGCCAGCCGGAACGGGAACACCGAATCCAGCCAGAACCTGTTTGGCCTGATATTCATGGATGTTCACGCTTCACTCCCGATTTCAACCACAAAACGTACCAGGCGGACTTCTCAAAAATGTCCGAGGGCATCCACCTGGGCGACCAGTTTCTTCACTCCCTCAAGTGAAGCCCTGAGCGCCCGGCTCTCCTGATCATTGAGGTCCAGCTCGATTACAGCCGCTATGCCGCCACCTCCAAGTTTGCACGGAACCCCTAAATAATACCCGTCCACGCCATATTCGCCTTCCAGATAGGCGCAGCAGGGCAGGATGCGCCTCTTGTCATTCAGGATGGCCTCGGCCATCTGCACCACCGATGCGCCAGGGGCATAAAACGCCGATCCCGTTTTCAGATAGCCTACGATCTCGGTGCCGCCGTTGGCCGTTCGCTCGCAGATTGCATCCACCCGTTCCCTGCTCAGCAACTCGGTGATCGGGATTCCGGCCACGGTGGAATATCTGGGCAGGGGAACCATCATGTCCCCATGACCGCCAAGCACGAATGCCGCCACATTTTCAATGGAGACATTCAGTTCAGCAGCAATAAAGGCCCGCATCCGGGCTGCATCCAGCACGCCCGCCATGCCAATCACGCGCTGTTTGGGAAAACCTGTGACCTGTTTCGCGGTATAGACTATGGCATCCAGCGGATTGGTCACGACCAGAAGGACGCATTCGGGAGAATATCTGGCCACGTTGGCGGCGACATCGGCAACGATTCGGACATTGGTAGACAGCAGATCATCCCGGCT
>CAZQZF010000282.1:0-2009 GCA_964597745.1 uncultured Zetaproteobacteria bacterium | reverse complement strand
CATCACATAATTGAGCACATCGACAATGCCATTGACCGGCCGCATGCCAGCCATAACCAGGCCCGCCTGTATCCAGGCCGGTGATTCGGCCAGCGAAACGCCCTCGATCCTTCTGGCTATATAGGCCGGGCAATCCTGCTTAACGGTGACAGATACAGTTGGAGTCATAACAGTGGTGTCGACAGCGACATCCGCCACAATAATATTAGCAAACGGCAAGCAGGCATCCGCTGCCAGATCGCGGGCGATGCCGCGTGCATTCATGCAGTCGCCTCGATTCGGCGTAATGGACAGATCAAATACAGCCTCTTCCAGTTCGAGGTATTCCCCCACTTCCGCACCCACCGGCGCATCAACCGGCAAGATCAGCAAACCAGCCGATTCATCCGACAGCCCCAATTCGGTTTCAGAGCAGCACATACCGCAACTGGTCTCACCGCGAATCTTGCTCTTCCTGATTTTCAAACCGTTCGGTAATAATGTTCCGACGGTCGCCACCGGCACTTTATCGCCCTCGTCCATATTAGACGCACCGCAGACGATATCCAGCGGCTCGGCCTCACCGATATCTACCTTCAGCAGGCTCAGTTTGTCCGCATCCGGGTGCGGAAACTTCGAGGTAATCAGACCGACTCGCACGCCTCTCACGGCCGCACGCGGCGTGTCTACGCTCTCAATCTCATGCCCCAGTCGGATCAGGTCATCGGCAATCCTCGCCGGCGTTGCCGTCAATGGCGCATAGGCTTTCAACCAGGAAAGTGGAATTCTCATCGGGCGCCCCCCATCCGTCGTAGAAATCGAACATCATTCTCAAAGAACAACCGCAGATCCGGGATTCCCTGTTTGAGCATCACCAACCGCTCCACCCCGAGGCCAAAGGCGAATCCGGAATATCTTTCTGAATCAATACCGACGGCCGCCAAAACATTCGGATGGATCATACCGGAGCCCAGCACCTCCAGCCAGCCACTGCCTTTACAGATACGGCAACCGCGTCCGGTGCAGAACACACAACCAATATCCACTTCAGCCGACGGCTCGGTGAATGGGAAATAGTGCGGTCTGAGCCGAATCGGTACATCCTTTTCAAAGTAGATGGAGAGGAAATGCTTCAATACTCCCTTCAAATGCGCCATGGAGACATCGCGATCTACCTTGAATACCTCGACCTGATGAAACATGGGTGAATGCGTTACATCGTAATCACAACGGTAGACGCGGCCCGGCGCCACCACGGCCAGAGGAGGCTCGCCGCTATCGGCCAGAAAGCGCTTCATGGCACGAATCTGCACCGGCGAAGTATGAGTCCTGAGCAGCATCGGTTTGGAGTTATCCACGCTAACCATATTCTTGATAAAAAAGGTATCGTGCATGGCCCGCGCCGGATGCTCGGGAGGAATATTCAGCGCATCGAAATTATGGAATTCGTCCTCGATTTCCGGACCTTCGGCGACGGAAAAACCCATGTATAAAAAAATATCAGTCAGTTCATCCAAGCCTTGCTGCACCGGATGCAACGCACCGCAGGCTTGCCTTTGGCCCGGCAATGTAACATCGATACGTTCGGCCTCAATACGTGCGGCTCTTACCTTTACCGCCAATTCAGCCTCACGATTCTCCAACGCCGCGGCCAGAGTAGACTTGGCCTGGTTCACATGCCGGCCAATGACCGGCCGATCCGCGGGTAGCAGCTTGCCAACACCCTTCAATACTTCAGTCAATACACCCTTCTTGCCCAGATAACTGACACGCAATTGTTGCAGATCATCCAGATTCACGGCTGATGCAAATGCAGCCAATGCCTCGGACTGCAATGATTCCAGCTGCAATTTCAGCGAATCAATCCCGCTCATAAGCCTTGCCCCCTTTCTTCCATCACGAAGACACAGAGACGCAAAGTAAAAACCAATCCCTATTTGCGTCTTAGCGTCTTTGTAGTTCAGGTTCTAACCCACACTATTCATAAATGCTGCCGCACCCTTGCTTGTTCCTTTGTCCGCACCGAATCC
>CAZQZF010000281.1:0-2033 GCA_964597745.1 uncultured Zetaproteobacteria bacterium | reverse complement strand
GTGGAAACCACACTGAAGAGCCTCATAGAGGAACAGAGGAGCGCCGAAGAGGAACGCGCCAGCCGTCGTATTCTGCACACCATTCAGAAGGCGTTCCGGGAGGCGCTGCTGGCCCTGCCAGTCGAGGAATACGACTGGTTTGATATCCACAAAAAAGGTAAAGATCAAAGAAGTCGTCCGGGTTCCAACCCTGAAGGCGCCTCGCTAACGGATGCCGCCGCATCCGACGGCGAGAGCGCCATGACTGCCGGTAGAGACAGGCAGAGGCAGTTTTTTGAATTCGCCGGGCCACTGTTCAGCGCCCGCATCGCCCCGGCTTCCTGCGTTGTTGCGGTAGGTAAATCCAGGACCATGCGAGCCATCCCCCGCGACCGCTCCGGCCACCAGGTTGAGGACAATCTTCAGTTCCATTGGGCGATCAGGGAGGGGGAAGGCCGGCTGGAACGAGACCATGGTGAGATTGTCACATTTCATGCCCCACCCGAGCCAGGGCTTACAACCGTGAAACTGACCGTAGCACAGGAATCCATAGCCTGTGAGGCGGAGGCCATGATCACCGTCACCGATTCCCTCCTGCCTGAAACCAGAGAACCGGCTTCGCGGACGCAGGGTCTTCCCGGCTACACGTTCAAGAGGGCGCCTGGAGAGTTGTGGCGCTCGCGTTATGATGAAAAACAGAATGTTATCATCATCAATAACGGGCATCGTGATTTTGTCTATTCCTCACGCCGCAAGGCATTGAAGCTACGCTATATCTGCCGGCTCTTTGCCAAGGAGCTGGTCTATAAGAACTTCCCCGGTTATTCCCCGGATCAGTTGCTCGAACGCATGGTTGAGCTGTCCCTGTATACCGAGGAACACCTGAAGTAAAACCAGCGTAAATACTTTATTGAACAGCATTCGTTGATGAATGCCATTTGGTTGAAATATAAACGGTACTTCAGTAGAATCACTCGCGCACATTCATTTTTAAAGTACAGACGGGCGGAAATCATGTCTGCAAAGAAAGTTTTCCTTGGCGTTGCAGCGCTTTTGATTATTTCAGTCGTTGGGGTCGTGGTTTATGTCGCGTCGTCACTTGACGGTATCGTCAAGTCGGCGATTATCAGCTACGGCTCAGAGGTGACCCAAACCCGTGTCGGCGTTTCATCCGTCGAGATCAAGTTGCAGTCCGGAGAAGGAAAAATTTCCGGCCTGTCCATTGCCAACCCTCCCGGCTTTACCGATCCCGACGCCATAAAGCTCGGTCTGATCAGCACCAGGATTGATACCGACTCAATCACTAAAAATCCGATCGTGATTGATGAAATCCTGATTCGTTCTCCTTCTATCTTTTATGAAATCAATAAATCCGGCGTCTCCAATATCGATACCCTGAAGAAAAATATCAGCAAGGCTACCCAAACCGGGGAAAGCTCCACACGGAAGGAAGCTGGAGATAACGACGGTATCCGGCTGATTATTCGTAAACTGACTATTGAAAACAGCAAGGCCACGGTACGTGTGGCGGCCATGGGCGACCGGAACCTCTCGGCAACAATCCCGACCATTCGGCTGACCAATATCGGCAAAAAATCCGGCGGCGCGTCTCCTGCCCGAATCGCCAAAGCCATCTCGAAAACGCTGGTTGATCGCGTCAGGGGATCGGTGGCGACCCTCGGCGTCGGCAAGTATATTGGCAAACCGGCGGATATGTTCAAAAAAGCCATCAAAGGAAAGATCGGAAAAATAGGCGGCAATCTTGGCAAAGCCATCCCGGCCGGAGGATCAGTCAGCGATGCCGCAAAAAAGGCCGGCGGCGCCCTTAAAGGCCTGCTCGGGAAATAGCCTCTCAGGCATCTACCCAGCTTGAAAAGCGTTGTCCGTTATGCGGCAGCCATTGGAGCCCACCCTGTTCTGCAAATGGTTCAACAAAATCTGGCCCCTTTTATTTCTCTAATGGAGCGTAGCGAAATTGGCAACCGAATTAATGGCTTCGTTAGCCTGCACTATTCATGAATCGTCGTGATGATCGCGCCGGACCTTTGTTCGCA
>CAZQZF010000280.1:0-2049 GCA_964597745.1 uncultured Zetaproteobacteria bacterium | reverse complement strand
CAATCGTCCCTATATTCGCATGCGGCTTCGTCCGCTCAAACTTCGCTTTCGACATCATCGCCTCCTTAAATCCTATATAGTCATCCCGAGCCTGGAGCCCAGAGCGGGAATTGAACCCGCGACCTCATCCTTACCAAGGATGTGCTCTACCCCTGAGCTATCTGGGCGTGGCCACCAGCTTTCGCTGGAGCGGGTGACGGGAATCGAACCCGTACTACCAGCTTGGAAGGCTGGGGTTCTACCGTTGAACTACACCCGCATTTACCCCGGACAACTCCTTCATATCTGGTGGAGAGGGTTGGATTCGAACCAACGTAGGCTTAGCCAGCGGGTTTACAGCCCGCCCCTTTTAACCGCTCAGGCACCTCTCCAAACCCGCCATCCCAGATTTGCAAATAATATCAATGAATTTGTAAATAGTCCAAGCACATACTAGCGCCCTGGTATTTAGTGATCCTACTGCTACCGAACCCTGGAAGGCGCGCGATTGTCCATTTTCCAGAGCAACTGTCAACAAATAAAGTGCTTACCATCCCCTAATGGATATGGAGCCGACGATAGGAATCGAACCTACAACCTGCTGATTACAAATCAGCTGCTCTGCCAATTGAGCTACGTCGGCATTTTCGGCGCATATTAGCCCGTCGCATCGGGAACTCAAGAACAGTTCAGAAATAGCCCATGGATTATCCTAGAAACATCTTACGATTTCATTAAAAAAACGGTGGACTGGATTTAGATTTCCAATAATGTTCACTCATCATGGCCCTGATTTGCCCATTTAACGGTCTGCGACCCGCCCCGAATCGTGCGGCGGACATCGCCGCCCCCCCCTATGACGTGTTAAGCAGCAGCGAGGCGCGTCTGCGGGTGGTGGACAGGCCGTGGAGCTTCCTGCATATCTCAAAACCGGAGATTGATCTTCCAGAAGGCACGGATCCTTATGATCCGGAAGTCTATGCCAGAGGGGCTCGGAACCTTCAGCGCATGCAGGATGAGGGTCTGTTAATTCGTGATAATAAGCCTTGTTACTATCTCTACCGGCTGAAGATGGGGAAGCATACTCAAACCGGGATCATCGCAGCGGCATCGGTGGAGGCCTATGACGGCAGCCGAATCCGCAAGCATGAATACACCCGCCCTGACAAGGAGAATGACCGGGTGCGACATATTGATACCTTGAATGCCCAGACCGGCCCTGTACTGCTAAGTTATCGGCAATCGATCAAGGTAGATGCGCTGGTTGAGGAATTATGCCTGGCGCCAGCAGATGTGGACATCACCCTTAAAGATTGTGTGAGGCACACCCTCTGGGTCGTTTCCTCCGAGCAGGATATCGGACGGATTTCAGAGGCATTTAAAAATTCCGGCGCCCTGTATATCGCCGATGGCCACCATCGCTCAGCTGCCGCCTCCCGTATTGCGGCGGTGCGAAAGGCAGCCAATCCGGGGCATACCGGGCAGGAAGCATACAATTATTTTCTGGCAGTGCTCTTTCCGGCGGATCAAATGCGAATTCTGGACTACAACAGAATCGTCAGGGATTTGAACAGGCTTTCCGAGCAATCGTTTATACAGTCTGTCTCCAATTGCTTCCACATCGCAAAGATGGACCGGGCAGTGAAACCGGCCCGGTCCGGAGAGTTCGGCATGTATCTGGCCGGTCGATGGTACAGGCTTAGAATTCATCCTGAGCTTGTTCCCGCGGGTGATCCGGTGGCCAGACTGGATGCCAGTCTGCTGAGCGACCATCTTCTTGGGCCTGTGTTGGGCATCCATGATGTGAGACGCGACAATCGGATTGATTTTGTCGGCGGCATCCGCGGCCTGACGGAACTGGAGAAGAGGGTGGATGCCGGTGAAATGGCAGTCGCCTTCTCGCTGTTTCCAACCCGCATGGAAGAGGTCATGGCCGTGGCCGATGCCGGCAAGGTAATGCCGCCAAAATCAACCTGGTTTGAGCCCAAGCTGGCGGACGGCCTTGTGTCCCATGTGCTAGCCTGCACTATTCATGAATCGTCGTGATGATCGCGCCGGACCTTTGTTCGC
>CAZQZF010000279.1:0-2092 GCA_964597745.1 uncultured Zetaproteobacteria bacterium | reverse complement strand
ATTGTAGATACGCGTGGACTGGCCCAGATAGACGCCCATGGAGAGTACGGACCCCTCCCGGACAATAACGCCTTCAGCCACCTCGGCCCGGGCGCCAATAAAACAATTATCCTCAATGATCACAGGACTGGCCTGGATAGGTTCCAGAACACCGCCGATCCCCGCCCCCCCTGAAATATGGCAGTTTTTACCGATCTGAGCGCAGGAACCGACCGTGGACCAGGTATCAACCATGGTACCCTCATCCACGAAGGCGCCGATATTCACATAACAGGGCATCAGCACTACCTTGGGAGCGATGAACGCCCCCCGGCGGACCATGGCCTGCGGCACCACCCGGATCCCCGCCTGCTTAAACATCTGTTCACCCCAGTGCTCAAACTTGAGCGGCACCTTGTCGAAAAATGTAGCGCCGCCTGATCGCATGATTTCATTGTCATGTAGCTTGAAGTAGAGTAGTACGGCCTTTTTCAACCATTCCTGCGTCACCCAGTTGCCATCGGAACCCTTCTCGGCCACGCGCACGGCGCCCTCACCCAGTAATTCGATGGACTTTTCAACGGCCTCACGCATTTCCGCCGGTATATCATTAGTATTCCATTCATTTCGATGGTCCCAGGCAAGTTCGATAATTTCCTGTAAATGGTTCATATTTATCACCCCACGATTGAGTTCAACCCAAGCCTAGCGAAAAAAATTGCCGGAGGCAGTATTTATGAATAGTCCGGGTTAGGTGGTAGATAAAATGCAATAGAGGAGCCCAACGAGTGCCAATTCTTCAGGAAACCTTTGAGATACAGCATTCACCGGAAACAGTCTTCGATCTGATTGATGAAGTTGAAAAAACATACGCGTTCAGTGAGATTGTCAAGGGTGTTCAGAAAATCGGGCCGGATGTTTATCGCTATACAATCAGCGTGGCCGGCATCCCGCTCATCTGGGACGCCAGGGTAACGGAGCGCCTGCGACCCGAACGAATTTCCTGGGTATCCTTGCGCGGCATTTCGCTGGCAGGCTCCTTCGCGCTGTCGCCCGTGCATGCCGGCACAAAGGTATCATTTGTCATGAGATACAACATTCAAAACCGCTTGTTGGCACTGATTTTAAGACCCTTCATAGCCCCGGTGGCCAGGAAAGTTGCCATGGAGGTCATTGGCAATATAAAAAAACGGCTGGACAGTCTGGCGGCCTGATCCCGCAGGCCGGGAATCAGGAACCTGCAAACCGTTAGCAGTCAGCGCCCAACTGCTTTTTCTAGGTTCAATGAAGCTCCCAAAGTCACAAAATCCATGCATGTTGCGATCAATGATTTATCTCTGGATTATTTACGTCCTACAAATCAATACCTTACACTCTGCACGCACTTCCAACTGCTTTTTCTAGGATGATGGCAGCCCCTGACTCACAGGAAGGGGATCGTCTGGATGTGTTGGCCACGCTTGTTGAAGCATACGAAGCAAGACACTTCGCGCTGGAGCTGCCCGACCCGATTGAAGCCATTAAATATACGATGGATCAAAAACATCTTTCCGCCAAAGATCTGGAGGCTTTCATTGGCCGCCGGAACCGCGTGTATGAAATACTGAACAATAAGCGGCCATTAACACTCCGCATGATTCGGAAACTTCATGAAGGCCTGGGTATCCCTGCCGAATCATTGATTGGAACATGCACATAATTTAACGATTTTATTCGTCTGCCGCAGCAATCCGAGCTGAGACAGCGAATATCCCCGGCCTGGAATACGAAACTGGATGTCCTGCCAGTCATGCGGCACTTCCGTAACCAGCCTGGATTATTCATAAATCGCCATGATGTTCACGCAGGGCATTTGTTTGCAACGGATTCCGAGGAAGGAGTGCGTAGCCGTGCATACGGACAACTGATGAGGGATTCGTTGCGAATAAATGAACAAGTGAGGGCATGGCAGCATTTATGAATAATCCAGGCTAGAAAAACCTTATTCTCTCGCCGACCGAATACAGAGCTAGCCTGAGTTAACAACCATGTGAAAGAGTCTCAGTACCTATTGGCCATTTTTTTGGCTCTTCAACGCTTTCATACGGTAATTAACCCTGCCATTGAGCCTGCT
>CAZQZF010000278.1:0-2109 GCA_964597745.1 uncultured Zetaproteobacteria bacterium | reverse complement strand
AGGGTCAGCGTGCGATGGACGCGGTCGGGCGGTGCGGTAGCGGTTACAGATCCGGTCCGGGCAGGCGGGTGTGCCGTATGTGTCAGGCAGCGGCGCGATCGCGGAGAAAATGGCCGCCTCGGCGATGGATGAGACCCGCCGGCTGGGACTGCATGTCCTGATTCTGGATACGGCGGGCCGCCAAGTCGTTGATGGCGCATTGATGACCGAAATCTCGGCTGTGGCGGACAGGGTCAAGGCCAGTGAGCGGCTACTGATTCTGGATGCAATGACCGGTCAGACGGCGCTGCCGGTTGCGGAGCAATTCCATGCTGCCGTCAACCTCACAGGCTGCATCCTTACCAAGGCCGATGCCGACGCCAGGGGAGGCGCCGCGCTGTCCATGGCCTTCAGCACCGGCGTACCGGTCCGTTTTCTTGGCCTGGGTGAAAAGCTTGATGCCTTTGATCTCTTTGATCCCGAACGGATGGCAGGTCGTATTCTGGGCCAGGGCGATGTGGTGGGACTTGTTGAAAAGGTGCAGCAGCATGTCGACCGGGATGCAGCGGAAAAACTCGCCAAAAAGGCCAGGAAAGGGAAATTCGACCTCATGGATTTCACCCGACAGCTTGAACAGATGCAGAAAATGGGCGGCATGGGGGAGATGCTGAAGATGCTCCCCGGCATGCGCCTTTCTGAAGAGACCCTGTCACGGGTGGATGACAAGCCAATCAAACATATGCAGGCCATGGTCTATTCAATGACGGCAAAGGAGAGGCAGTATCCGAAGCTGATCAATGGCAGCCGCAAGCGGCGTATCGCGACCGGTTCCGGCACGACGGTCCAGGGCGTCAACCAGATGCTAAAACAGTTTACCCAGATGCAGAAGATGATGAAAAAAATGAAGGGAGCAAAGGGCCGGCGATTCATGGCCTCCATGGCCGGGAAACTCGGTATGCGAGGCATGCCGGGGGCCTAAATGGATTTTTTACCACGGTTTAGGTGATGGGATGTAGTCCGATGTAGACCAGGAGGGAAACGAGTGCAGCAAGTGATCCGGCGATATTTGTCCGCCGTTGAAGCCAACCTGAAAGGGGGTGATGCCACCGAGCACTCTTATCGCCCGCAAGGCGAAACTACTGGATTCGCTGTTGATTCAGGCGTTTGCGAGCGAAACCAAGGCAGGCGAGCTGCATGAGCAGTTTCGTTCGATCAAGGAAATGCTGGTTCCCGATATGTCCGAGGCGGCTTTTGCCGACATGTACGCCCAAACCATTGCCTACGGCCTGTTCGCCGCCCGTATTTTCGATCCAACACCGGGAAACTTCACGCGCATGGAGGCCGCGAGCCTGCTGCCGCCGACCAATCCACCGTATTCGGGTCATTCGGCGAACAAGGGCGAATGGATTGGCCGCATGATGCGGGATTATTATCAGGTGGACGGTCAACCGCTCGGCCAGAAGACCCCGAATGGTTGCAGGAGGATTATGTAAAATTCCTGCGCTTCGCCCAGTGGCGTATTAACCTAGAAAAAGCAGTTGAAGACTTTGTTTGGGCGCTTCTTCCATGCACAGACAGCCCGCATGATGCAAATATTTACCGAAGAGGAGGCGGTCAGGCGTTTCTTCTTTATGTATAGCCTACCGATAGCGCAGCTCAAGGCGGATTATTCGTTGTGAAGGAGAAGCAGTCAAATCTCGCGCCGGAGTTCGTCGAAGCGTTGTCTGAAAGACTGAGGCTGCCGTTCGACCCTGCATCCTATCGCGGTCTTCATACCAAACTGGATCCCGTCATTGCGAGCGCAGCGAAGCAATCTTATGGAGATCGCCACGTCGCGCCTGGCGGCGCTCCTCGCAATGACGGGAATGTAATGATTGGAAACGTCTGGTTCAACAAGGATCGGTGCTTCTCAGGCGAAGCATTCAGCGATGATGGCGAACTGAAAATGGCCGGCTTCGGCTGCCATCCCGGCCATTCACTGTTATTGTATAAGTAGCCAAGATGGCATATTCTTAATTACAAAGCTAAAGTGGTATTATGAGAAGAAAGATGATTAAGTTTTATGCGCCACTATGGGGCTCTTCAACGCTTTCATACGGTAATTAACCCTGCCATTGAGCCTGCTGATAG
>CAZQZF010000277.1:0-2130 GCA_964597745.1 uncultured Zetaproteobacteria bacterium | reverse complement strand
TGAGCGTTCTGTACCGGCCATGTGGTGGGCGTGCACGCAGCGGGCCGTTTCCTTCAGATGCAAGTCAGCATCTTTGACTACATTCAGCTTGGTGCTGCCAACATCGGTCACTATAGCCTGTTTAGGCAAATGCCCGGAGATTGTGGAAAACAGGGCGGCATAGGCATTCATGTGAACTGCAATCACGACCATATCGGCATCCTGGACGGCCTTGCCCGCATTCCTGCTGACGGCATCCACGACGCCAAGCTCTAAAGCTCGATCCAGGTGACTGGCATTGCGTCCAACACCGGTAATACGATCGACATAACCCGCCTTTTTCAAAGCCAGAGCCACCGAACTGCCGATCAGACCGGCGCCGACAACAACCAGGTGCTTGATCATGTCTTCAATTCCATCAACAGGCGATCCAGTTCATCCTTCAGGCGCTCATTTTCTCCTGGTGTGCCCACGGTGATGCGTAATACATCGCTTATACCGTACGGCTCCAGGGAACGCGGGATAATGCCGCAATCTTCCAGCCCCAGCAAAATTTCCATGGCGCGGGTGTGGCGGAGTAATACAAAATTACCGTAGCTCTCGCCTGCAAGGCATCCTTTCCGACGCAGGAAATCCTGAAGCTGACCTCGCTGCTGCAGACATTGATCCACCTTGTCTAGAACCCATGCCTTATCCCGCAGGGCGGCATGGGCCGCGGCCATGGCGAGACTGTTGACATTAAACGGCTCCCGGAAGCGGTTGACCAGGGAAATGATCTCCGCGTCCCCCACCGCATAACCGACGCGACACCCGGCCAGACCCCAAGCCTTGGAAAAGGTGCGGCAAATGATCAGTCCCGGATGCCTAAGCCGGCCCATGCTGTCGCCAATATCGGCCATGACATATTCATAATAGGCTTCATCCAGCAAAATGATGATTTCACGAGGCAGGCCATCGAGAAAGGCCTGCAGCGCCTCAAGGGAATGCAGGGTCCCGGTCGGATTATTGGGATTGGCGATACAGATCAGTTTAGTTCCCGGACCCACGGCCGCGGACATCGCGTCAAGATCATGGCTCATGCCGTCCGGTTCAGGGATAGATTCCCCGATGGCGCCGGCCGCGGTTGCCGCCAGGGCATAAACGATGAAGGCATGGGTTGAATATATCACCTGGTCGCCAGCGCCGGCAAAGCAGCGGATAAACAACTCCAGGACCTCATTGGAACCATTTCCGAGTAGAATCTGATCTGGCCTGATGCCGTGCTTCTTCGCCAGTTCAGACTTCAGGGAAGTGCCGTTACCATCCGGATACAGATGGACCTCTGATGCTAAATTTCGTATGGCCTCAACGGCGGCTGGCGGCGGTCCGTACGGGTTTTCATTCGAGGCCAACTTCATGGCGGAACCCAAACCTTTTTCCTTCAGAAGGACATCAATGGGTTTGCCGGGCACATAGGGACGAAGCAATCGACTCTGAGGCACGGCAAGCGCCTGCCAGTCCAACATTTTCATTACCGTTACAATTGTCTGGAAACGGGATAGGAGCCAAGCACCTTGAGCCAGGCGCCCGGCAGGCCGCGGATTTCATCCAGAGCCTCGGAAACCGAAGCCTCTTCCCGATGTCCGATCAGATCAACAAAGAATACATACTCCCAAAGCTTCTTTTTAGAGGGTCTGGATTCAATGCGGCTCAGACCGATTCCCCGCCTGGAGAAGGGCTCCAGAAGCCCGTGCAGGGCGCCAGGCCTGTTCGGGGAAGACATTAACACAGCCGTCTTGTCCTCCCCCGACGGAGAGGAATCATGCTGGCCAATGACCAGAAACCGCGTGGTATTGCCATGATAATCTTCAATATTCTCCTTCAGAATATTCATGTCCAGACGAGCCGCCATTTCCCGTGATGCAATCGCGGCCGTATTATCTCCAAGCTCCGCGACCTGCTCCGCAGCCGCGGCCGAGGATTCAGCTTCCCTAAGCCGAACTCCGGGAAGATATCTTTGCAGCCAGAGACGGCATTGAGCCAGGATCTCAGGCCGGGAATAGACGACCGTAATGTCTTCCAGCCTTTTGGCATGCGTAAGCAAATGATGTTCGATTCCAAGCAGTATTTCCGCGCAAATGGATACATTGCAATCCATAAAAAGATCGAGCG
>CAZQZF010000276.1:0-2183 GCA_964597745.1 uncultured Zetaproteobacteria bacterium | reverse complement strand
TGAAAAAATTCCTGGCCTGTAATGCCTGTAAAAAGCGATTTATTCAGGGCCGACTTCTTAAGGTCTCCGTGTATTCCGTGGTATCGCCATCGCGATATGCGTATAGGTCTCCGCACCACAGTTTGTAAACCCACTCCCCAATTTCTTCCCCTGAATAAGCCGAGGTATCGGCGACTTCTTGCAGGAACCGAATCACTCGCTCCCTCTCTCGTTTTGCAAAGCCATGCGTGGACAACGTAAAAAACTTTAGCGCCTTGATAGCTGGCATCACCTGCCAAGTTATAGAATCCAACGTTTCCCTGTCGCCCTGAGGGGGTCTGCTTACGAGTTGGTATGGATTCAGAACCTCGCCTGTATCTGGGTTTATCGCATGGACAATGCGATCCATCCTAAATGGTCGTCGGGCGTTACGAAGATGACAAAAAGCATCAATAGTTGACGTGCTTTCTAGACGGAGATCGGAGATTCGGCGTTCAGTGACGCCGCCGCTCCCGTCTCGATACTTAATCAGAATCTCGGCCATGGTTTGAGTAATGCCCAACATCCGATATTAAAAGATTATTCATATCAGGATATATATTAATGCTGCCATTCTCGCCAGAGATTATTCATTCCTTAAAATACCAGTGGCCGGAACAATCTTTTTCATCTTTCCTCCGTGCTCCTCTGCACTCTCTGCGGTGCAACCTTACGAGTGTCCGTGATGAAGCGGTTGTAAATATTGACTCAGACGAATCAAGGGCAGGCCCATAAGGGCGGTGGGATCATCGCCACCCAGGCGCTCGAACAGGCAAATGCCGAGGCCCTCAACCTTGAAACTGCCGGCGCAGTCCACAGGATTCTCCAGTCGGACATACGTCTTGATTTCGACCTTTGAAAGCTTGCGAAAGTGTGCTCTGAAGGGGACTTCCTCGTAAAATTCTTTGCCTTCGGACAATACCGCCATGCCTGTAAGAAAGGTTACGCACCGGCCGGACAGACGTGACAATTGCTTGCATGCCCTGGTCTTTGTTCCCGGTTTGCCCAGAATATCGTCATCGCAAACGGCCAGTTGATCAGAGGCGATGATCGTACAGCCTGGACGGTGTTTTAAAACAGAATGCGCCTTGCCCAGGGAGTTCCACCGCACCAGTTGGCTGGCAGGCATCGCGCCCGGCGGGGATTCTTCAAACCCGGGGGCCACGGTTTCAAAAGGGATCCGCAGGCGGTGGAGAAGCTTGGCGCGGTAGGGGGAGGAAGAGGCAAGAATTAAGCGCATTCAAATGGGCCGAAGTGGGGAAGTCAATCGCCGCTCACGGGTTTTACAAGAGGCTCAAACGACCGGCACCAGCATCATGGCATAGGGGATGGTTTTATGCGCATTGCATGGGGGCGCGCCTGTTTGCCAATGTTGAAACCTCAATTGAATCATGAAACGGTTCCGTGATATGTCTGGTACGATGCCTTCCTTTACCACCGACGGCTCCAGACCAACCACCAGCAAACCAAAATTAGTATTACGATCCAGAAGGATCTGGTCGGTGCCGTCCTCGGCCTGGCGCCATTGCCAATCAACGAAATCATGCAGCATGGTATCCAGACCTTGAACCGCCTCGATCAGAGGCGCCAGTCCTTCACGCAAGATAAAACAGCGTTTGGAGTCACTTTGCCACAGGGTGGAAATCGCCTGCGGCAAACAGCATTGATGAGCCAGCCAGTCCTGCTTCTTAAGGGCATTCATGTAGGCGTAAATGAGCGAGTCCTCCGCCAAAAGTTGATTGACATTGTTCAAACCCTGTTCCAGCTGATTGATGTAGCGAGTGATGGCGAGGGAAGAATCTCTGATGGCTCCGGCATAACGCGGCTGCTCGGATGCAATTTCCAGGAGATAGGTTTGGACGGAGGCAAGAAGTCCGAGAATTTCGGTCAATGCAGGTTTTCTTCCCAGTTCACCAAGCAGTGAGGCGCGCACATCCACCGCGGCCAGTAACCATGAGACGGCCTGATGATCATGTTCCGCCTGGCACAGGGCCGATAAACCATCGCGTAGTTGCAGAAATGACTGGGCCTTTTCTGACAGCGGGAATGAGAATCGCACCATCTTGTTTGTGGCTTGAATCCGGCTAATGCTTGGTCCTCCCCCCTAACAATGGAGCGGGCAGCGGGAATCGAACCCGCGTCTCGAGCTTGGGAAGCTCGGGTAA
>CAZQZF010000275.1:0-2207 GCA_964597745.1 uncultured Zetaproteobacteria bacterium | reverse complement strand
CTGCTCCACATCATCAATTCGCTCAATCAGATAAAGGGAACCGCCGTCAGAACAGGTCATGTCCATGGTAAGGTTCAGGATATTAGGAAGCAGCGTTTCCAGTTCCAGGGCCGAGGAGATTTCCGCGCCAATCCTGGCCATCTTCTCTCTATCGCCCTTTAACCTGGCAACCTGCTTCATTGCTTGCGACAACTCCTGCTCCTGGAGGAGCAACATAGCGACAAGCTTTCCCAACATATCGGCTGGCGTCTGGCGATGGATCGGAAAGGTTCTGGAATTAATATGTAGTTCCCAGTCGGCCCCGGCGCGACTCAGGCAATACTGCTGGTCTCCGGCCTCTTCCACTATGTGAATATTATTTGCATCCAATGCCTGGAGCCATCCATCTGGAAGTGTCTGTTCTGAGCAAAGAATTCGAAACAAGTATCCATACCCTCATACTAATTCGATTTTTAGCGGTCGATTATATCCCTGACCACAACCCGTATGTGTGACCCAAGTCATGGTCATTTAACCTAGAAAAAGCAGTTGGAAGTGCGTGCAGAGTGTAAGATGTTGATTTGAAGGGCGTAATGAAAAAATGCGTCGTCACCTTGTTGGTGATAAGCATTTTCTTCATATAGCCAAGCGAATCAAGAGCTTGCGCTATGGATGTGCGGCCAACTGCTTTTTCTAGGTTTAACTCGTACCATTATGACCTATTGTCGCACAGGGGGCAATTCATGATAAAGTCTCCTCTGTAGTACAGGGAGTCAGTATGCCCCATCTGGTCATTATCGACGGATCCAATTATGTGTTTCGCGCCTTTCATGCCATCCGGAATCTATCCAATTCCAGGGGCGAGCCGACCAATGCGGTCTATGGTTATGTGCAGATGGTTCGCGCGGTTCTGAATGAGCTGCATCCGACGCACGCAGCCGTCGCCTTTGATCCCCAGGGTGGCAGCTTCCGTAATGAGATGTACCCCGAATACAAGGCGCACCGTCCTCCCATGCCTGAAGATCTTGCCTGCCAGTGGCCGTGGATTTGGGATGTTACCCGTTCTTTCCATCTCCCGCTGATCAGCGTGGATAATTTCGAGGCCGACGATGTTATTGCCACCCTGAGCCGCCAGGCCGAACAACGAGGGTGGGACGCCACCATCGTTTCTTCGGATAAAGATCTGATGCAACTGGTCAATAAACGGATTCATATGCTGGACACAATGAAAAAGGTTCGCTTCGACCCGCCGGCAGTCCTTGAAAAATGGGGTGTAAGACCGGCGCAACTCCATGATCTTCTAGCCCTGGCCGGTGACGCATCGGATAATATTCCCGGCGTGCCGGGTATCGGCCCAAAAACGGCAGCCCGGCTAATTAACGAATATGGCAGCATGGAAGAGGTGCTTCAGGCCGCGGACCGGGTTCGGCAGCCCAAGCGGCGCCAGACCCTGATCGACTTCGCCGATGACGCACGTCTCTCCTACCGGCTGGTTCAACTGCGTGAAGACACGCCTATGGACGTCAACATAGATGATCTTGCCATACGGACGCCGGATCGGAAAAGACTGGCGGAGCTGTTTTCCCGGCTGGAATTTCGCCGGCTTCAGGACGAATTCAGCCAGACCGCCGCCGCTTCATCATCATCGACCCGCATCGACCATCTCGTCAATAATGAGACCGAATTCCTGGCACTGCTAGATGCCCTTGATGGCGCCGAATTGATCGCGGTCGACACCGAAACCACGTCTTTGAACTGCCATGATGCCGACATTGTCGGCCTCTCCTTTGCCGTCAGGGAAGGTGAAGGATGGTATGTTCCTCTGGCTCACAGAAATCCTTCGGGGACAGCACCCGCGCAATTGCCGAAGGATGAGGTATTGGCAAGGATTCGCCCTGTTCTTGAGGCTGGCAACCGGCCAAAATGTGGTCATAATCTAAAATACGACCTTCAGGTATTTCGCCGGGCTGGCATAGAACTGGCAGGTATCCGCTTTGATACCATGCTACTCGCCTATTGCCTGTATCCGGGGAAATACGCCCCGAGTCTCGATAATACGGCCCGCGACTATCTGCGCTATACCTGCATTGCCTACTCCGATGTAACGGGAAAAGGAACCAAACAGATCGGATTTGCCGAGGTTCCCATTGAGCAGGCGCTACCCTATGCCGCCGAGGATGCGGAGGTGTGTTTGCGTCTGATGCACATGCTCTCCGGCCGGCTTGAGG
>CAZQZF010000274.1:0-2208 GCA_964597745.1 uncultured Zetaproteobacteria bacterium | reverse complement strand
ATTATATCAATGGGTTACGCGAGGTTCACCCCTTTTTATGAATAATTCAGGCTAAGAGGAGAGGTAAAGAATCTCAGTCAGAAACTTGGAAGCCAAGAAACGGCGACCGAATAATTGTTGAGCGATGCAAGAGCCGACAGCACATCACAGCATGGGATTGCATCTGAGCATCCAGGCCCACGGCATTGCGGAGGCAATGGCAAGATCATGATATCGAACCAGCGGAGCTCGAAACTACCTCCCCCTCACCAGGGGAACGCGGATGGAAATAATACCGCTTAGACGCCTTATTGGCGCAGGCATTAGCGCCGGGATGCTGCTGGCCGTCCTGGTCATCGGCAACCATTTCATTTTATCACAAAGCCTTGAAATTGGGCGAAACAGCGCCGCCGAAATTAATACCAGCGGCCGGCAGCGCATGTTGACGTACAAGATTGCCAAGCTTTCCATGGCCTACGTCACGGTTTCGAACCCGTCCGAACGTTTACGGCTGCAGCGCAGATTACTGGATGCCATTAATTCCATGGAGAAAGAACACGATGACCTGATCAGTGGAAACCCGTACAAGCTTTCGCCACGGATACGGGCCATGTACTTCGCCGCACCGCTGTTCGCGGACCGGCAAATCAAGGCGTTCCTCAAGGCAGGCCGCGCCCTTGCCCATGCGGAGGCGGCCGCACTCCATGCCGACAACCCCGATCTCCTGGCGATCCGGAAAGCGGCCGACGGCTCCTTGCTGGCCGCCCTGAACGCCATCGTGCGTCAACGCCAGAAAGAGAGCGAGAATCATATCAGGACCGTGCAATCTCAGGGTCTCGGCATCACGCTGATGATCCTTGCGGTCATGCTGTCGATGCTCCTATTTCTCTTCCGCCCCATCATGCGCCGCATGCGCGAATCCGCCAACTCACTTGCCGCTTCCGAGGCGCTTAACCGCTCTATCGTGGAAACGATGGCGGATGCTATGATCACCATTAACGCATCCGGTGTCGTTGAGTCCTTCAATCCGGCGGCCGAGCGCATCTTCGACTACGCCCCGGACGAGGTAATCGGCAACAACGTCAAGATGCTGATGCCGCCGCCGTATCACGGCTCGCATGATGGTTACCTCAAGCATTATCTCGATACCGGCGAGGCGAAGGTCATTGGTGTCGGCCGCGAGGTTGAGGGCAAGCGAAAGGATGGCTCCGCCTTTCCCATAGATCTCTCCATCAGCGAAATGAATATAGGCGGCAGACGCAGTTTTTCCGGTGTCATCCGCGACATTTCCGATCGCAGGGCCACCGAGCAGGTGATTGCCGAAAAGAACCGTGAACTGGAGCTACGTGGCCGCTACGACCATTCCTACGCAAAAGCCATGGCTCTGTTTTCCTCCACCTACGATCGGGACAAGGCGCTCTCCGGCCTGCTTTCGATTCTGGCCGAGAATCATCCCTTTCCCGTCTCCGCCATCTACGCCTATGACGAGTGGAGCGGCAAGCTCGAACTCGCCATCAGCCACGGCGCACCGGATACGCTGAAAAGTGAATTTGAGCGCGGCGAGGGCCTGATTGGTCAGGCGGCCATTGAAGGCAAACTGCTGATGCTTGATGAAGTGGATGCAAAGGGCGGACTGACCATCGAAACAGGGATTCTCACATTCAGGCCGGCGGCTGTCATTGTTGCCCCGATCTCTTTTCAGAATAAGTTGCTGGGCGTGCTGGTATTGGCCGCCAGCAAGCCCCTGATAGATCTGGACAACGCCTTTATCGAGCGGCTTGGCGCCCAGCTTGGCGTGGCCATGAACAATATCAGGCAGTACGGCGATTTGAAGGCGCTTTCCGATCAACTCAAACAGCGTGGTGAGGAAATCTCCCAAAAGAATATCGAACTGGAAAATGCCAACCGTATGAAATCGGAGTTTCTGGCCAATATAAGCCATGAACTGCGCACGCCACTGAACGCCATCATCGGTTTTTCCGAGGTGTTGAAAGATGGCGTTATGGGCGAGATGAGTAAGGAACAGGCCGAATACATCGGCGACATCTTTGACAGCGGTCAGCATCTTCTGAGTCTGATCAACGATATCCTCGATTTCTCCAAGATCGAGGCCGGCAGGATGGAACTGGATCTGGGGAATGTGGACGTGCCGGAACTGCTGGGAAACAGTATGTCGTAACAGTTAAGCTGCCCAAGAATCTGATTTTTTATGGCTAATGTAAATTCAGG
>CAZQZF010000273.1:0-2225 GCA_964597745.1 uncultured Zetaproteobacteria bacterium | reverse complement strand
AAAAAACCTACATGTTTATTCAAATTCAAACATGTGGCTATGACCGCCAGCACATCACGAACCGCCACCCCCCCCCCACTGGACCCATTGATCGTTGGGCAACTCACATTGGCAAAGTCCGCAGCATCCGCCAGCAGTTTTGCCGCATCCCTGACATGCAACCAGTCCCTGACTTCTGTACCAGAACCGGAAAAGGTTAAATCTCCAGCCACCAGTTTATTGCAGGCATCCCACAACAACTGCTTGCGTAACCCCTCGCCAAAAATAGAAAATAGCCGAACCACGGCAACGGCAACGTGATATTCCTGCGCGTACATTTGACAGAGCGATTCCGCCATCACCTTATGCCTTCCATAGGGAGAGATAGGGTTCAAAACAGTATTTTCAGAGATGGGCGTTTTATTGACCTTGCCATATACAGCAGCACTGGACGGGTAGACCAAACGACTTTCCCTGCTATGCAAACGAATATACTCCAGGACATGCGAGGTTGTATCCACCGTCATACAGAAATCCTTATGAGGATGCTCCATGGAATAACCAACGGATGATCCGCCTGCACAGTGAACAATGACATCAGGCTGGCCTGCAAACTCACATAAGGCTTCCAGAGAAATATCAGACTCACACCAGGAAGAGATTCCCCATTGTGATCGCTCCGGAAACTTACCCCAGCCCATACCCCGAACACCATAACCCATCCCGGCAAACTCCCTGGCGACATAACGGCCCACAAATCCTGCCGCACCGGTGATCAGGACGGACTTAGTCATCACTCTTCCTCGCTACAAAACTATAAAGCCGGCCAGGTGTTTTATTTATGGCGGCAAACAATCTGAGCGCAATATCAGGAATGATACGGGCAGGAATGCGTAGCCGCCCGGCAACTTGATTTTTCACATCCTGTATTGTCTGAGGATACAAATTGATATCGGATGCAAAGGGGTTTAGAACCTTTTCCAGTTTGAGCCCGGCGTTTACAATTGATCGCTTATAATCTTCCAGTAAATATGCATGTTCACCGCCATACAGGTGATGCAGTGGGTGTGAATCAAGAAACGCCTCCAGGTCTTCTTTTCGGCTAATTACATGTTCTCTGGTCGCAATCATAACGCCACCCGGCCTCAGCACCCGGGCAATCTCCTGACAAAGTTTCACAAGATCATTGGCATGATGTAACACCTGCCTGCAATGCACGGCAGCAAAGCTTGCATCATCAAAGGGCAAAGACTCCCCCCAGGTCTCAATAATTTCGATATCCAGATCGTTTTCTTCTGCTAACTGCCTTATAGCGCCAGCTCCAACCAGTTTACTTGGATCCGGTTCCAAGGCTGTTACTTGCCAGCCATCCCTGGCCAGGGCATAGGAAGCGATTCCACGACCCGCGCCCAAATCAAGGCATTTCCGCCTGTTCGGGGTGGGAAGACAAGCCCGAACAGCGTTCCATTCAGAACTATTGGCAAATCGTTTCGCCGCTTCAGCCAGAGGGTCATCATAAAAGGCAGCCCTTACAAGCTCCTGCTGATCAGGCTGGTTACGCAACCATTGAACAGCGCCTTCCCATGTTCCAGTTTTATCGTTCATCTGGGGGGATTTCGCGAATCAACCTTGCGGGATTTCCGGCAACAATTGTCCATGCATCCACATCTCTTGTTACAACACTACCAGCACCAATGATCGCGCCTTCTCCAATAGTAACGCCCTTCAGAATTATGGCTCTTGCCCCAATCCATGCTCCCTTTGAAATCAAAATTGGCTTAGCAACGGTAGCGCTCCAGTCATGTGCTCCACCATTCTTCCAATCTGCTAAGTCTTTTTTTCTAATGCTGTAACGTATGCTGTGGTTATCACTGTCTAAAATCAGGCATCCGTATGAAATCAAAACATCATCTTCAACCCTGATTTTAGCTACGCAATCAAAAATTGTTGCTCCTCCTACGAAAACGCTGCTACCAATAACGATCCTTGATGAATTTGTTTCTGTTATAAGCGCGCCTTGAATTAAGCAACTATTACCAACTGAAATTGATCCACCTTTAACCCGTATTTCTATTGAGCCATCAAGCGAAGTATTTTGACCACAGCAGGTAATGTTCCGATGATTGCGCCGACGTCTAAGCCTCGATGATAATTGCGCCAGCATTGATTAGATTCCGTCCTTAAAACATACAAACCACTTACCCGTCGAAATCGGATCACTCCAACTTGAATCAATAACATATACC
>CAZQZF010000272.1:0-2264 GCA_964597745.1 uncultured Zetaproteobacteria bacterium | reverse complement strand
TCACGCCATTGATGAATCCACCGGCGGCCTCGGGAAGCTGATCCTTGATATTTTGTGCGGTATGCTCGAAGGCCCGGGCCGCAATATGGGTGGATTGGCTGTCCACATTGCTTTCAATCTTACCAAGATTGTCAGCCACATGCGTCTTGCCGGAATCCACATTAGCGGCATCAGCCATTGCACGATCCCGGCCCGTAGCCAGCTTTTGATTGGCCTCCGGCATCTCCGGCATCTGCGATGGATCAATGCCGGCGGCCTTCTGATTGGCGGTGGCTGCGCCGGTCGGATCCGGCACCGGGGGGAGATTGCCTTCAAGATGCTCCGAACGTGATACTATATCGGATTTCCATCCTTCAACCCTGCCATCGCCATTGATATCCACATCCATTCCTGATTTATGCAGCACGAATTCCGAAAACGTCTCTGATCTGGCCAGTTTTTCGATCTCGCCGCGACTGGCAGTGTCATGCACATCAATACCCCTGGATGCAGAAAATTCCTCAAGGTAATCGTTGGCCGTGGCTTGAACATCCCGTGAATGGGAACTGGCGAACGCTTCCGCCGACCGCAGATCTTCAGTCTTGCGATGAGCGGCGCTGTACTGATCCTGTTCCTGGGAGAGCCTTGTATGTGCATCCACAAGGCTTCTGCCTGCGTCAGTACTGTGCATGGCCGACGATTCGCCGGATGCGGTCTCGGCCAGCCGGTTCTCCACCTGCTGCGCATGCGACCAAGCCTCCGCCGCCCTGCCGGATGTGGTATCCTTGTAGGCATCCTGGAGTTGCGAATTGGACACCCCCTCAATTCTTGCCTCTGCACTTACCTTTCCTCCTGTCCCAAACAACTCGAAACCGCCGCTTGCAGCCGCACTTGTATTGGCTAGCACCTGGGTAGCCTGGGTATCGGTCAGGTTGTGTTCCCTGGCGAAATTATGGGCTACTTCCCGGCTGCTCTGGAAGCTCTGCACATCGCCGACAACATTGCTCACCTCGTTACGCAATGCGCCGCCTTCGCTTCGTCTTGCGCTTTCAACAAGTTGATCGGCAGCCGTGCTCTGCGCGGACTGGGCCTGCGACACGCTCTGTGCATGCTGCTGCTCCACGGCTTCGGCATGTCCCCTTGCGGTAGATACGTTGTGCATCAGCGATTCGCGATTCGATGCGCCTACACCAAGATCACTGTTCATAAGCTGACTGGCCACGCGACCACCGGGACTGAACCGTTGCGCAAACGCACCATCGCTGAACTGAGAGCCAAGATTCATATTCGGCGCTGTCTGTTGCTGCATGACTGACTGGTTGCCCGCCTGCAGGTTGCCGCTGCTGATGTTGCCACGGGCGATTTCAGCGCCCGCCTGCGTAGCCGCCTGGGTGCCGGGCATGAACAGGTGCTGCGCCAGTTGTGAAAAGGCGAACCCGCCTGCCGTGACAAAGCCCCATGCCATGAGTGGAATGGAAAGCGCCAGATATCCAGCGATAATAGCCATGTCCGAATTCACCTCGATCATGCCTTGCAGACCCGCCATGCTCGTGATCCCCAAGGAGCCGTCCACGACCCCCCGCGTGGCCGATTTATCGTACAGTGAAACCACCATGTTCAATATGGCGTACAGAACGGGCCATAATTGAATCCAGATCAACATCTTGAGATAAGTGGACAGAGCCTTGCCGGACACAGTAACAGGCAGGAGCAATGCCAAAAACACGATGAAGAATGACGCATAGATCATGACCTGGAATACGGTTTGCATCAGCGGCAGTGCTCGTGCGGCGATCTCGCCCATGGTTCGGTAGGCGCTACGCTGCTGACGTTCGGCGACGGCTACGGTCCATGCCGTCGCGGCGGCTGTGGCCCCCGCCATGGAAGCCACCTGTCCATAGGAATTTTGGAAGAAGTTCGACAATGCGGACTGGGTCACCATCTGGCTGGCCGTCGTGGAAATGTTCGCCAGGTAGCCATAAGTCGCGGGCAACGCGGCCAACAACCGGCCACGGTTTTGCGCCTGCGTCTGGCCACTGCCCGCGAACAGCGCATCCGCGAACCGCCCAATCATGCCGTCCACCACGGGGGTGATGTCCGTTACAAGCTGGGAAGCCGCCTGGCGGCATGTCAGGAACAGGGTGGTTCCTCCGCCATTGTCGTAAAACATGCCCCGGATACTCGAATTGTTTGCCGGAGACAGCAGCAGGGATTTCAGATCCTGCGACTGATACACGTCCCGAACCGAGTAGAAGCCATAGGCGATGTTGTAGTAGATGCACTGC
>CAZQZF010000271.1:0-2265 GCA_964597745.1 uncultured Zetaproteobacteria bacterium | reverse complement strand
CACGCCGCATACCGGCGGCCATCCCAGCTGCAATTGAATCCCGTTCATTACTGCTGATCCATTTTATGCAAGTCGAGGGTGTCTAACCTGTCCAGGATATGATAGTCAAACAGGCCAAAGACGATCGAGGCAATCACCACATCGCAGGCTACCCCCAGTTCCGCCACCATCGGCATACCATAGGTGGCGCCAACGCCGGCAAAAAACAGCGAGTTTTCCATGGCCAGGACACCAATGACCTGCGTAATCGCTTTCTTGCGCGTAATCATCATCAGCATACCGAGTAGCACATTGGCCATGGCTACAGCAATGGTGTTGCGCGTAAGAAGGTATGACAGGTGTTCAATCGGCAGGGAGACCGCATAGGAAAACACCACTACTGCCGAGGCGATCAACATCGTAACTGGAATGTTGACCAGCAGCTCCACCTCCCGATGGACATGCATCTGCCGGATAATCTTCCACAACACCCAGGGCAACAGCATGCCTTTGAGCGCCAGCGTGATAGCCGCGGAAACATAGAGTTCACTATTACCGCTGGTATATCCCACCAGGGCCGTGACCGCCGCCAGCACAACGCCTTGCAGTGAGAACCAGTGTAGTACGGAGAGCATCCGCTTCTGCGCCAACAACGAAAAAGAGATCAGCAGCATCAGGGCCGCGCCCATAGTAATAATCTGTTGCAATAAATCCTGGGTCACTGTGCGCCTACCTCCAGAATGTAGTGCATAAACATGCCGAGCAGGGCCAGGAAAAATGCCGTGCTCAAAAACTGAGGCACTTCAAACAGGCGCATTTTAGCCAGGCCCGTTTCCATGACGACCAACAACGAGAAAAACACCATCAGCTTGAATAACCACAGGCCGAGTGCGATAATCAGCGTGGACATCACAACTGTGCCGCTAATGCCCCATGGGAAAAACAGATCGAAAATTAGCGTGGCGAACAACACAAGCTTGATCTGGGTGGCCCATTCAATCAGCGCCAGATGGCGTCCGGAATATTCCAGCAGCATAGCCTCATGAATCATGGTCACTTCCAGATGCGTGGCCGGATTATCTACCGGAATACGCCCATTTTCGACGATCGTCACCATCAACATGGCAATCAGGGCAAAGGCGACGGAAGGCTTTAGCAGCAGCCCGGCGTCCAGAACATGGTGGATCATAACTGACAGATTGGTGCTTTGCGCTGAAACCGACAGGACGAAAATACTCATCAACAGGGCGGGCTCCGCCAGTGCGGCAAAGGTCATTTCCCGGCCGGCCCCCATACCGCCAAAAGCCGTGCCGATATCCATACCCGCCAGAGCCGTAAAGAATGTGCCTATGGCAAGAAATCCAGCCAGTGCAATCACATCGGCGGTCCAGGAAAAGGGACTGTCAACCACAAGCACCGGCACAACACTGGCGGCCAGCACGGTTGAAGTGAACACGATGTAGGGAGTAAAGCGGAAGATCCACGATGCGTTTTCCGCCAGCAGCACCTCCTTGCCAAACAGTTTGGACAGATCCCGGTAAGGCTGGAGAATGCCTGCACCTTGCCTGTTTTGCATGCGGGCCTTCATTTTTTTGACAATCCCGGCGGTCATCGGGGCCGCCAGAATGATCAGCAGCATCTGGGTGAGATAGACAATAAAAATCTTCATAGCAGAAACCCAAGCAGAACCAGCACAGTCACAAACATCCAGGCCAGATAGGCATGTACGCCACGCCGGTGCTGTTTGGCCACCCAGTCGCCCATCCATTCGGCCACACTCAGCAAAGGTTGATAAATCAAGCGCCAGGAGAGATCCTGCGCATGCACTTCGTAACGAATGCGCCGGGTCAGAAGTTTGTGTCCGGGACGCTCAATATCCTTGTGTTCTATCGGTTGATACACCCCGGAAAAGATGCGGCGCAACGGTTGCGCAAAGCTGGTGGCGGTATATTGCATGCGGGTATTCACATGCGGATTGCCACAACTCCAGAAGTGCCCGCGACGAACCGCCTGGCCCCCAGGATGCAGCAACCAGTAAATCAGGCCGCCCAGGGCCAACATGCCGAGCAATGCAATGGGAGCGGAATAGGACGCCCGTTCCTCGGAGACCGGTGTTAACCATAGCCAGCCATGCGCATGCACGCTGGATATCAATGAGGCATGGATCAGCAATTGAGGTACGGAATCGATCAAGGGAATGAAGACAGTGGGCAGGATGCCGAGCAACAGACACAGCACCGCCGGAATCGCCATGCCGAACTTCATCCAGCCATCAATCTCGTGTGC
>CAZQZF010000270.1:0-2287 GCA_964597745.1 uncultured Zetaproteobacteria bacterium | reverse complement strand
CATAACGATCAGCCAAACGCAGCAGCTCGACATAATAACCCTTGGTCGCCACCCATCCGGTCGGATTGGATGGCGAGCACACATAGACCAGGGCCGTGCGTTCCCATACAGAATCAGGGATCCGGCCCAGTTCAGGCTCGAAATCATGTTCGGCGAGGCATGGTAGAAAACAGGGCTCGGCGCCGGACGTGATCGCCGCCCCCAGATAAATCTGATACATCGGGTTGGGCATTAAAACCCAGGACTTAGGATCGGCTTCGGGATCAATCACGGCATGGGCCACCGCAAAGAGGGCCTCACGCGTACCATTGGCGGCCAACACCTGGGTGTCGGGATCAATCCGGTCCAGACCGTACCGCCTCACCAGCCACTCCGCCACGGCGCATCGCAGGGTTTCAATGCCGCGCGTCGGCGGATATCTGGAAAATCCGGATGAATTGGCTTGCAGCGTTTCCATGACAAACCTCGGCAAGGGCAATCTCGGTTCGCCGGCGCCGGCATCGATACCGGCAAGACGCGGATTTGGCGTCCGGCCTTCCAGAAGGCCTTTCAGACGCTCAAAAGGATAAGGGCCAAGCCGATTCAGCCGGGACTGCACTATTTAAAGGGTTCGGCCTGGGCGCGAAAAGGCTTGCTCCAGGGCCCGAGCCTGCCCAAACCGTCAACGGCCCGGATGCGAAAGACATACTCTTTAACGGTAGTTTTCAGGTTGATATTTCTTTGCAGCAACTTCCCGGCCTGCTCCAGCATGGGAGGGCGTTCAAAAAAACGCCGCCAGAACCCCGGGCATTTGCAATAGGGGTCGATCTCAGTCCGGTCGACCTGATAGCCGATCCCGTCCGCGCCCCCCAGCAGGCGAAGATTCAGAATCAGGACATTACCTTCAATCTCATGCGTCATTTCAGCAATTGCCGGCGGCGGGCCTTCGCCAATGACCTGAGGCGGCTCCTTGCGGCCACAGCTAATCATGATAAGTCCTATGCACAGCCAGAGAGGTAAGCTCAAGTTTATTCGCATCTATGTCTTCAACCTTTTCCGCCAGATTTTACATTGAAGCCGAACCTGCCGGGGCGCCGTGCCGCCAATATGATTGCGTGCATCCACGCAGGCCTGAACGGATAACTTGTCCATCATTTCGATCGTTAGACGGTCATCAATCAATGCACAATCTTCCACATTCAGACACTCAAACTGTTTTTCCTCTCTGATGCAATACGCTACGGTCTTGCCGACAATCTCATGTGCATCACGAAAACCCGCGCCTGCCTTGACCAGGTGATCGGCCAAATCTGTAGCGGTAGAGAATCCGCTGGCCGCCGCCTGCCGCATGATTGCGGTATTCAGCTTTATGTTTGGAATCAATTCGGCGTAGATCATGAGGCAGCCTTCCAGGTTATCCAGGGGCGTAAAGATCATCGCCTTGTCCTCCTGCAGATCCCTGTTGTAGGCGAGCGGCAACCCCTTCATGGTCGTGAGCGTGGCCACAAGCCCGCCAAAAATACCGCCCGCCTTCCCCCGCACCAGTTCCGGCACATCCGGGTTCTTCTTCTGGGGCATGATGGAACTGCCCGTACAAAAGGCATCGGACAGATCAACAAAGCCAAACTGCTGTGAACTCCACAGGATCAGTTCCTCGGAAAATCGTGACAGATGAACAGCGCAGGCCGAAGCAGCCGCAAGGGTTTCCACCACGAAATCACGGTCCGAAACCGCATCAAGGGAATTGGCGCATGGCCTGTCAAATCCGAGGGCCGAGGCCGTCGTTTCCCGATCAATCGGAAACCCGGTTCCGGCCAGGGCCGCTGAACCCAGCGGGCACTCATTCATACGTCTCCGGGCATCCAGAAAACGCCCGGCATCCCGTTCAAGCATCTCGACATAAGCCAGCATGTGATGGCCGAATGTCACCGGCTGGGCAATCTGCAGATGGGTAAATCCGGGCATGATTGTTTCTGCATGGCGATCGGCGGCCTCGACCAGGGCGGCCTGTAGCGTTCGAATCAGTGATACAAGATCGTCAACGCGGCGACGCAGGAACAGGCGAAGGTCCGTGGCCACCTGATCATTACGGGAACGGGCCGTGTGCAGCCGCTTGCCATCTTCGCCAATCAATTCGATAAGACGGCTCTCGATATTCATGTGCACGTCTTCATGTTCCGGCCGGAAGACAAAGACGCCGCTTTCAATCTCGGCCTCAATCGCATCAAGACCTGTCAGGACAGCCTGCATAGACGTGTCGGAAATAATGCCTTGCTGCCCCAGCATACGCGCGTGGCTGCCGGAACAG
>CAZQZF010000269.1:0-2306 GCA_964597745.1 uncultured Zetaproteobacteria bacterium | reverse complement strand
ATCAGTGCAATCTAGGATAATGGGTTAATTTAAATCCGGACTATTTGTTGTAAAATGGCCTCCAGCCAGGGAAGGCGAATGCGGCACTACCCATCAAGGATAGGTTGATAATGGGTTCGCTTTCCGGCGTGTGTCTGAGCTATGCCACCACGCTGGCGATTGCCGCCGCCACACAGACACACCTGGGCATCGTTGGGGCCATTATTTTCCCCGTCGGTTTTGTCATGATTATCTTGCTGGGCCTGGAACTGGCGACCGGTAATTTCGCACTGCTGCCCATCGCGGTGATGGATGGCCGCATTAACATGAAACAACTGGTCTATAACTGGACATGGGTGCTGATTGGCAACCTGATCGGCGGTATTATGTATGCCTTCCTGTACTACGTTGTCATGACCAGGATGGGCCATGTTGATCCCGTAACCATTGCCGCCACGAAGAAGATAATCGCTGTTGCCGAGCACAAAACCATTGCCTATGCCCACTTGGGGTTTGCCGGCATGATTTCGGCCTTTACCAGTGCGGTACTCTGCAACTGGATGGTGACCCTGGGTGTGGTGATGGCCCTGACGGCAACCACGACCATCGGTAAGATTACAGCCATGTGGCTGCCGATCATGACCTTCTTTGGGCTGGGCTATGAACATGCCATCGTCAATATGTTCGTCATCCCAGCGGGTATCATGCTGGGTGCGAATGTTTCAATAGCCGACTGGTGGGTTTGGAATGAGATTCCGGTCATTTTGGGCAATATCGCCGGCGGCATGCTGTTTACCGGCATGGCCCTGTATATCACGGCCAGAAAGAAGGCCGCGGCATGAAGTCTGGAAGAGACGGGGGCATGCAGAGAAACATGTTTATAAACTCTGTCGGGACAGTCTTTCTGACAGGAGCAATTCTATTGAGTGGCATGACGGCTCATGCAACTGCATTAAAGGCTTCAGCGGATGTGCGCGAGCGTTACCAGATATTCAACAACTTTGATTTTAATTCATTGACGGACAGGGATGCGTTTGAATTGGACTCTCGTCTGTATCTGAAATTCAGGGCTGATTTCAGTTATGGCCTTTCCGTTTATGTGCAACCGCAGGCGGTGCTGATCCGGAACACTACCAAGACGGCAGGCACGCAGAGCCTGACGCAGTCTGATCTGTATCAGGCGTATCTGCAATATAAGTACGGTGGCATGAGCGTGCGTCTGGGTCGGCAAACGCTGGTCTATGGCGATCAGCGTCTGTTGGGACATCTGGGCTGGAAGGATGTGGCTCGTACCTTTGATGGCGTTAAGGCGCTTTACCATCAGGGTGCGGTCAAGATGGATGCATTCGCGGTGCATCCGGCTGATATCATCAGTATGACGCCGACAGCGGCTAAGCCACACGGGCAATCTCTTGTGACATGGGAGGACCGCAGACTTATTGGCGTTTATGCCACCTATACAATCCTACCGAAAACCGGCGTGGATGCCTATTTCATCAACTGGCGTCACAATCAGTATGCGGCAGTCGGCAAGGGCCGTAACATTAACACCTTTGGCGCTCGTCTGTTTGGCAAGTGGAACGGTTTTGACGCGACGGGTGAATATGTACGGCAGCAGGGAACGTGGAAGAATGGCGTCTCCCAGCAGGCTGATGCCCTGGCCGTGAAAGCGGGCCATACGTTCGGTTTCTGGAAAACCCGGCTGGGAGTGGAGTTTGACTACTCACCGGGCGATGACAAGGCCAATCCCGTCAAGCACAAGAATTTTGTGTTCCCATTCCATACCAACCATATGCACTATGGCGAGATGGATCGTTTTTCCTGGGCTAATATGAAGGACGTCCGTTTATCTTTGAAGACATCCCCAATAAGTGGCATGAGTCTGATTGCCAATACTCATCTGTTCTGGTTGGCTGATGCAAGGGGTGACTGGTTGAATGTGGTTGGCACAGGCATTTTATTTTCTGGAAATCCTGCCTTTACACAGACACGGGCTGGCACGGAAGTGGATGTGAAGCTGGTGTACAAAGCGCCGTTCCTTAAGGGTTTGAAGCTGGTAGGGCTGTACGGCCTGTTTAATCCCGGCGCTGCCGTGCGCGAACGCACTGGCGGCGCTGCAAACAATGCCAATTTCGGTTATATTATTGCAAATTATGTGTTCTGATACCGGCAAGACAGCTCTGCGTATTTCAGGATGCTGCCTTCGCGGAGTGCTTTCCTGACTGCGCCATTCACCCATGGAACAAACCTGGAACGGTCCGGAAAAGAGAATTCGGAGGCGTGGCATGAAGGAGTACATTTGATGACATTCGCTTTCCATAAAAGAA
>CAZQZF010000268.1:0-2350 GCA_964597745.1 uncultured Zetaproteobacteria bacterium | reverse complement strand
GATATCAACAGCCAATTCCTTGCTCATGAACTCATCTCCTTACCTTCTTGTAGATCACCGGAATCAGGGCCAGAACGGCAAGACCAACGAGTGCGGCCACAATCCGCGGAGTCAGAATTCCCGCAATACTAAATGTCTTCCCCTGTTCGAAAATACTGCCCAGACCCGAACCAACCAGGGAAAAAATAAAGGAGCCGGGTATGATGCCGACAAAGGTTGCAATGACATAGGTGCGCAGGGGCACGCCGAGAAAAGCTGGCGCTAGATTGACCAGAAAGAACGGGAACAAAGGAACCAGCCTGAGGACCAGTAAATAGTTCAGGGCATTCTCCCGAAAACCCGCTTCCATCTTTTTTAACGACGGCCCGGCCTTTGCCCTTAGTGGTTCACCCAAAGCGGATCTGGCAATCAGAAACAGCACGGTGGCGCCAATAGCTGCGCCGATTACGGAATAAAGCGTACCAGTAACGGCGCCAAACAGAAAACCACCGGTAACCGTCATGACCGCGCCGCCCGGCAGTGAAAAGGCAACCATTACGATGTAGATTGCAATATAGGCCAGTGCCGACAGCGGCCCATAATGCTCTACCCAACTGAGCAGGGTCTGACGATGCTCTCGCAGGGTCTCAAAGCTCAGATATTTATCCAGTCCGAAGACAAAAAAAGCTGCGAGCCCTGCCAGAAGCACAACAACAGGAAGCAGACGTTTCAGAGAGAATCTCTGGCCTGGATTGTCATTGCTCACGAATTATCCTTTCCCTTCTTGATTCGGAATAGTTCAATCATTCTCTCTCGGGAGTTACCGGATGAGCGAGCAATCGACTGCTATAGCTGATCCGCGCTATTATAGTCATAATCCTGAAAGCTGCGCGGGTTTAGTCGGAAGATCACACATGACCTTACAATACAGGGATATCTTTATCGAGGGAATATCACCCGGGAATCTGGCGGAATGAACCATGGCAGGATAAGCGTGCTGGTCGAAGGGCTCCCTTGCATCGCAGTCAATGACAGCCCGCTGGCCGCTGTCACACCTCTCAACTTCCGATCACTTGCAGGATCTAATCAGGCAAATACGTCCAGCCGCGTGTTTTCTGTTCCCTTCGTTAACTCATTCGTCCGAACTCCGGCGGCTTCGGTTTTTTTTCACTATCTTGAACCCGGCCAACAGGATTGACCGCCTTGGCGGCACTAAAAATTGTTGTCTTCCCCGAACCAGTCTCCGCCTGGGTTTGCTGGGGTATGTTCTGTTGTTGATTTTGGACTGATGTGCTCGACTGGCTATTGTTCAACTGAGCCGGGGAAAAAGCAGTATTGATTTGCATATTCTCTCCTTGTTACGATCTCGGGCGGGAAGCGAGGAGCTATGCCAACTATCAAGAGATAATTTCTCTATCCCTATATCGCGGAACAGAGAGAATACTTTAATCTCTTGGCCAGTATAGTGCCTGACTCAGGCTAATATGGCAGGATATCGGAATGCCGGGAAAGAAAATCACGAAACAGGACGTGGAAAGATGGCTCGCCGAGCATGGCGACTATCTGTTTCGTTATGCCATGTTGCGTTTGAGAAATGAAGAACTTGCGCGGGATATAGTCCAGGAAACCATGCTGGCGGGATGGAAGGCGAGTCAGGGGTTTCGGGCCGATTCATCTGTAAGGACCTGGCTTGTAGGAATCTTAAAACATAAGATCACGGACTATATCCGCAAGCAAATCCGGGAACGCAGGCTTATGGAACATGTGGAGTCTGATCCAACATCAGAATATTTCGATAACCATAGACGTTCACAAAATACATCCACTCGGTGGAATTCCAATCCCGAAACCCTTATTCATGACAAGCAATTTCTCCTAACCCTTTCAGGATGCGTTGCCAAACTTTCGGAACAGCAGCAGTTGGTCTTCACGCTGAGAGAACTCAACGGCGAAGATACGAAGTCCGTCTGTAATACCTGTGGAATATCTTCGACCAATATGCACGTTATTATGCACCGCGCCAGATTAATGCTACGAAAATGTCTTAAAGAAAACTGGTTTGAATGTAAAGGTGAACCTTCATGAAGAGTCCGTGTCAGGAAGCCAGCCGCCTCATATCTGACTCCTGTGACCGCAAATTAACCCTCGTGGAACAGATACAGCTGCGTTTCCATCTGCTGGCATGCAATTTTTGCCGGGATCAGAAACACAATTCACATCTATTGGAAGAGATTCTGGATCGGGTCCAGAATTCCGATCCTGATTTGGGAACGAAATTATCCGATTCGGATCGTAAGGCGATTCGCAAGGCATTAAATAGTCGGCCCTGAATAAATCGCTTTTTACAGGCATTACAGGCCAGGAATTTTTT
>CAZQZF010000267.1:0-2352 GCA_964597745.1 uncultured Zetaproteobacteria bacterium | reverse complement strand
CGAACAAAGGTCCGGCGCGATCATCACGACGATTCATGAATAGTGCAGGCTAAAGACCTAATTTGTCGGGGCCACGCGGGTCAGGCCGCAGGCCGCGGGAGGTTCCCGGAGCGCATCATCCAAGGCGTCGCCCATGGGACGGGTCACCTACCGGAATCTGTGGGACGGCGTCACGCTGGTCTATGACGGAGCCCCGGACGGCATTGTCAGGAGCACGTATCGCATCACCCCGCATGCGAAGGGGTCCGATCCGGTCCGGCGTATCAGGCTGGCCTATAACGCCGCGTCGGTGGCGACGGACGCGAACGGCAATCTGGTGCTGGAGTTTGCCACCGGCAACATGGTGGAGAGCGCCCCGGCCGCCTGGCAGGAGATCGGCGGCAAGAGGGTGCCGGTGGATGTCTCCTTCACGGTTTCGGACAAAAAGCAGGCCGGATTCCATGCCGGCGACTATGATCCGGCATACCCGCTGATCATCGATCCGACCCTGACCTGGACCACCTTCCTAGGCGGTACCGGGTTCGATACTGGCAACGGCATCGCCGTGGACGCGGCCGGCAATGTCTATGTCACCGGTTTCATCGACGCCACCTGGGCACCACGCCGGTCCGGGCCTATAGAGGCAGCGCGGACGTATTCGTCGCCAAGATCGCAGATCCACTGCCGCTGTCACCGTCACCGTCTCCTCCGCCGGTAATCAGTCTCACGAACCGGTTTTTCGCAAGCGCGGGGGATCTGTTTACATTGAGGGCCACGGTCACGCCTCATGCGCTGGCAGGCACGCTTGTGGATGCCTACGTGATGTACACACTGCCGGGTGGTTTGACAGTCTATCAACAACTGGATGGAACGTTTACTCAGGCGCCAACGCCCCTGATCAGCAACTGGTCCCTGACAGCCGTCAGCGGAACGTTGTTCAGCTACACATTCACCGGACCGGAACCGCCGGGCGTTTATTCTGTAAGGGTATTTTTTACCCGGCCCGGCACCATGACGCCTGTGGGAAATGCGGCCACAACCTTCGTTATCTTCGCGCCCTTAACCCGCCAGGGCGACCGTGCGACCGCCATGGCGCCTGAAAGCGGAACGGGATAGATAAGGTAAAACCCCTTCTCCAGAGCCTCTTGCAAAACTCTGGGTGGATGAGTGGCAATCCCACTTTGAGTCTATTTTCGGGATGGAATGAGCTGCATGGTGGTTCCATGGAGTGAAATTCAGGCTCGAAAATGGACCGAAGTGGGGAAACCAATCGCCGCTCATGGGTTTTGCAAGAGGCTCTCCAGTCAGAACCAGGAATTTACTATGAATCTTGATAAGCACGATCGCTGTTGGTGACGGGGCAGACTATGGCAAGCCCGGTGGCTTTATTGAAGAGAGCTACCGAGGGAGTTTTATCACTGCCGGTATATACAATCCGATGGCGGGGTCATCAATGGGTAATGGATAGGGGGTTGACGCGGGCGTTGAGATAACGCACGCCCCAGTGCAGATGCGGGCCGGTGGCGCGGCCGGTCCGGCCGACGGCGCCGATCCGGTCTCCGGCCTTCAGCCACTGGCCCAGACGCACTTCAAGGCGTTGCATATGAGTATAGACCGAGACAAGTCCGTTGCCGTGACCGATGGCGACGGTATTGCCGTTCAGAAACATGGATTCCGCCAATAGAACCCGGCCGGCCAGCGGCAACCGGACGGGTGTGCCTTCCGGAGCGGCGATATCCACTCCGGAATGAGGCGAACGAGGCTCGCCGTTGACGATACGGCGGGCGCCGAACGGTGTTGAGATAATCCCTTGAATCGGCATCTGATCGAACCGGATCTCCGGATCGGCCTTCACGTGCATGTCATAGGTCTTTCTCAAGGCGGCCTGATCGGCCCGAAGGCGCGCCAGGGATTTGGCGTCAAATTCCGCCATTCTCCTTTTGACCTGAATGCGCGAGATACGGAATGATGCCTTTTTAACACCAATCTCATACCTGTGTTTCCATGTTTTCCCGGCAGGCGTTTTGCCCTGAATCATCATTCCATAAGGCTTGGGTTGGGCCTCCATATCAACGCCGATCCAGACCCGGATCTGGCCATTTCCCGTTTTGTGAAAGGGCCATTTTTTATGGAATGCGGTTACACCTACATGACGCAGGGTTGACGGGATGGCAATATCGGCGCTCAAGACGTCCCCCTGCCTGACTTGCCAGGTTTGGGCATGAGCGACCCCTGTATCACCGTCCATCAACACCCCCATGACGAATAAGAGGCTTTTTTTCATTTCTCCTCTTGCCTCCGTGTTTGTGTCCCCGCCAGCATCCTTGCCTCCTCCTTTCCGTCGCCACCTCGTCCCTCCCCCTGCTCATCCAC
>CAZQZF010000266.1:0-2378 GCA_964597745.1 uncultured Zetaproteobacteria bacterium | reverse complement strand
GCGGGCAAAGGAACAAGCGAGGGCGCGGCTGTATTTATGAATAGTGCAGGCTAGGAGTTAGTGATGCGTATTACAGTTTTTTTGAAGCAGGAGCACAAAAAGATTTCGGAAATGCTCACCGTGGTTACCAGGGTGTGCTCGCAACTTGAGGCTGGAAATGATGTAGATCCTGAACATCTGGATGTGGTAGTGAAATGGATTTCCGGATTTGCCGACAAAAGGCATCACGCCAAAGAGGAGACCCTGCTGTTTCCTGCCCTGGAAGTGGCCGGGATACCGGTGCGGCAAGGCCCTGTCGGATGCATGTTGGAGGAGCATGAAGTGGGTCGCGATTACGTCAAAAAAATGCGCCAGGCTGTTCTGGATTCCCATCAGGGAATCGCGGATGCTGAGAGCGCCTTTGTAAAGGCGGCCCGGGCATATATAAATTTATTGGAGCAGCATATCTATAAAGAAGACAATATCCTTTATAACATGGCGGATACGTATCTTTCCCCTGAGCAACAGAAACAACTGGAACAGGCCTGTCATGCTATTGAAGCTGAAAAAGGCGAGGAAGAGTTGAACCAGTTTGACGCCAGCTTACGGATGCTGACGGAATATTATTCTTTTTCGTGATTGTAGGTGTGATGCGCCGAATATTTTTCACCTAAAATTCCTGCTTCAGGCCCATTTAAGCTGTTTGTTTTTCATGGATCGATCATCAATCAGCGCCAGGCCGATTTTTTCTGTTTTACAGCCATCAGAACCATCCCCAGTGCAAGCGAGTCGGGCCGGCGGTCATTGCGCATCCGGTATCAGCAGCTTCAGAGACAGGGTGTTCATGCGTTCCTGTTCTGCAGCCAGCGCGCGCAGGCGGCGGACGCGCTCTTCAGTGGGCGGATGCGTGCGCGCCCATGAGTCTGGGCTGTGGCGCGGCGGCAGGAACAGGTTCCACCAGCTGTTACCGCTGCGTTCAATTTTTATCAACGCTCTGGCCAGTGCGGCAGGATTATCCGTTAGTCTGGCCGCATCCATATCCGCATCAAATTCCCGGGTGCGTGACAGAGCCAGTTGCAGCAGCGCAGAGATTATTGGCGCAAACATCAGCAAGGCAATGGCCAGCCACGGTAGCATAGTATCCGTCAGCAGCCAGAGAGGCAGAAAAACGATCAGCATGACCCAGCCGACTGTAGAAAGGACGGAAGTCAGCCTGGTGAGCAGATCGGCCAGCATCATGACATTCAGATCATCATTACGAATATGGCTGATCTCGTGCGCCAGGACGGCGGTAATCTCATCTTGATCCAGATTGCGCAACAGTGCATCAGTCACAGCAATCAGTGGTTGCCCGCGTTCCTGCATGGCAACGGCATTGGGTAGGCGGCCGGGAATATAAAACAGCGTCGTATGCGTCTCCAATCCGGCCTTTCGAGCCAACTGATCGACGATGCGATAAAGCTGCGGAGCGGCCTCAAAAGGGAGTGGACGGGCATGATACAGTCGCAGTGTCAGCCAGGCCGAAGCACGCGGTGTGAACAACAACGACAGACCGAAGGTGAACAGTAGCAGTAGCAGGCCGTTGTTGCCGAACAGGCTGGTACAGAGCGCCAGTAACAACAGCAACATTGCTGCGAGAAGCAATACTGAATGTACTCTGTTGCGTAGTTTGTTAGTCTTGCGCAGGGGCGACATGGCTACCTCCCTATGCTGCGGTTACCATAGCGGGGCTGCCCGGTGCAGCCCCGCGCGATTTTGAACCGTGATGGTTCTTAATGAATGGCAATTGCTTTGGGCTTGGCGCTTTCCCGTTTGGGCAGGCGCACTTCCAAAACGCCATTCTTCATGGCGGCATTCACCTTGTCGGCATCAACATTGGTCGGCAGACTGAAGCTTCGGAAGAATTTACCATAAGCGCGTTCGACGCGATGGACATTTTCTTCCTTCACATCCTTTTCGTAGCGGCGTTCGCCGGATAGCGTCAAGATGCCGTCCTTCACCTCAAGGTGAATATCTTTTTTCTCAATGCCCGGCAATTCAGCCTGAACCAGTAGTGCATCATCGGTTTCGCGAATATCCACCCGCGGCGCCCACTGGCCTGCCTCGCTTGCCGCGTCGAAAGAACTGTCACCAAGCAGGTTACTGAGCTGACGGTTCATGTTTTCCAACTCCTGCCACGGAGTCCATCTTTTCAGGGTCATAACACACCTCCTTCATTGATTGTTATTGCCGGATATTGATCCCAGCTTAGATTATATAGGTGCTGATGCCGACCTTTTCAAGGGATGAAACCTTTCACTTGTGCCGACACAAAAGGAGACCCCTCACATCACAGGCGCGGATTCTTATTGGTGATGAGCACTTTTTTCATATAGCCAGGCGAATCAAGAACTTGCGCT
>CAZQZF010000265.1:0-2436 GCA_964597745.1 uncultured Zetaproteobacteria bacterium | reverse complement strand
GCCGGCGGGTCTCATCCAGCGCCGAGGCGGCCATTTTATCCGCGGTCGCGCCGCTGCCTGAAACATACGGAACACCGGCCTGCCCGGCCAGGATCTGTAACTGCTCGCGCGCCGCCGGACGGGTGGCATCCACACTGGCCAGCGCCACTTTTTTGCCTCTGGCCAGCAGATAACGCGCCAGCTTACCGGCCGTCGTGGTCTTACCCGCACCCTGAAGTCCGGCAAGCAGAATCACGGATGGAATAGCGGCAATATCGAGCTCCCGCCTCCTGGACCCCAGGATCTCGACAAGGGAGTCATGCAGAATTTTTACGACGACCTGACCGGGTCTGAGACTTTTGGCAATCTCCGCCCCGGCTGCCCGCTCACGCATGAGTTCCATGAGCCTGCGGACCACGGGCAGGGCCACATCCGCCTCCAGCAGGGTGATACGCAATTCACGCAGAACCCGGTCGAGATCGGCATCACTGATGCGCGCCGCCCCGCGCAGGCGGTCAGTTATATTTCCAAGTCTCTCACTTAAACGGTTAAACACAGCTCTCTCCTACTCCCACTCGATGGTGCCGGGGGGTTTGGAGGTGATGTCATAGACCACGCGGTTGATGCCGTGCACCTCGTTGATGATACGGTTGGCAATCCTGCCCAGTAGATCGTGGTCCAGTTGGACAAAATCGGCGGTCATGCCATCCAGTGAATTGACGGCCCTGATGGCAATGCAATTATCATATGTGCGTTCATCGCCCATGACGCCGACGGATTGTACGGGAAGTAAAACCGCGAAACTCTGCCATATCTGTTCATATAGGCCCGCCAGCTTGATTTCCTCAAGGATGATGGCATCGGCCCGGCGCAGGATGTCGAGTTTTAGAGGAGTAACCTCGCCCAGGCAGCGGATGGCGAGTCCGGGACCCGGAAACGGCTGACGGGCGATAATCTCCTCAGGCATGCCGAGTTCGCGCCCCAGTTCGCGCACCTCATCCTTGAACAGTTCCCGAAGCGGTTCGATCAATTCAAGCTGCATATGTTCGGGCAGACCGCCCACATTGTGATGGCTCTTGATCACCGCGCTCGGACCCTTGAATGAAACGGATTCGATCACATCCGGATAGAGTGTTCCCTGGGCCAGAAAGTTCACCTCGCCCAGCCTTCCCGCCTCTTCCTCAAAGATAGCAATAAACTCACCGCCGATGACCTTGCGTTTCCTCTCGGGGTCGGTAACGCCGGCAAGGACCTTCAGGAATCGTTCCCCGGCGTCAACATAATCCAGCCGTATACGAAATTCATCACGGAAGACCTGCTGTACCTTCTCCGCTTCACCGAGACGCAGGACGCCGTTATTGACAAAGACGCAGGTGAGCTGATCTCCAATGGCTTTATGAATCAATATGGCAGCCACCGAGGAATCCACGCCACCGGACAGGGCGCAGATTACCTTGCCAGCGCCCACTTGATGACGAATCTGCTGTTTAGCCTGTTCAATGTATGAGCCCATGGTCCATGCGCCCGAACATCCGCAGATGACCCGGGCGAAATGAGACAAGAGCTCAGTCCCCCTTGGCGTATGCGCCACCTCCGGATGAAACTGGATGCCATAGAATCGCCTGCCATGGTCGGCAATGGCCGCGTGCGGGGCGTTGGAGGTGTGGGCCACGGTGAAAAAGCCTGGGGGAGGAGATTCAATACGGTCGCCATGACTCATCCAGACTTCCAGACCGCTATTCAGGCCGATCGGGGCAAACAGGCCCGCATCATCGACCACATCCAGACGAGCCCGGCCATATTCCCGATGTTCGGCCCGACCAACCCGCCCGCCAAGATTCCGGGTCATCAACTGCATGCCGTAGCAGATACCAAGCACGGGGATGCCGAGTTCGAATACACAGTCGGCAACATCCGGAGCGCCTTCGGCCAACACCGAGGCCGGGCCGCCGGAAAGCACGATACCCCAGGCCTGAAATCCCCGGATAAACCCTTCGGATGCCGTGCACGGATGAATTTCACAATAAACATGCGCCTCCCGGATACGCCGGGCGATGAGTTGGGTGTACTGGGAACCAAAATCCAGAATCAGAATTCTTTCCATAAATACCTTTAGACGCAGATTCTACACAGATATTCGCAGATTAGCTCAAAAAGACGCTATTATCTGCGTTAATCTGAGTTGACCTGCGTCTGGTTTATACGTCACGGCGATAGTTGGGGGCTTCCTCGGTGATGCTCACATCATGCACATGGCTTTCACGCAGACCGGCGCCGGTAATTCTGATGAATTTCGCCTTTTCATGCATCTCGGCAATGCTTGCGCAGCCGGTGTAACCCATGGCGGCCCGCAATCCCCCGACAAGTTGATGTAGAATGGCGGACAGCGGTCCCTTGTAGGCCACGCGACCCTCGATTCCTTCCGGCACCAGTTTCATGGTTTCTTCCACATCGGCC
>CAZQZF010000264.1:0-2438 GCA_964597745.1 uncultured Zetaproteobacteria bacterium | reverse complement strand
AATAAGGTTAGATCGTGAGAGCGGAGCGAGCCACGATCTGAACCGTTTGTTGGACGAGCCCTGTATTGGTGGCAAAATCGGCTATGCAAATATCTTTTTGGGTTTCACTTCCCGTCGGGGGCTGATCTTACCGCCAGCGCGGGATTTTAGTGTTCGGCGTTACGTTTGCCGGATCCTTTTATCGTGCTCGTCGCCAGCGGAGGCAATATCGCCCTGTTTTGCCCATTTTCAGGGCGAGCAGGCTCCTCAGCCCTGTTAGCTGCCATGACGCCCTTCGTATGTCGGTAGCGTTACATAAGCAAGCGTAGTCTCACTGCCTCAAGTCGGCGCCATCCGTATGTTGAAACGAGGAAAAACAGGACGAATCCGCGTTGCGACAATGGTCATGATGCCGCCACAGGCGCAAGTGATGGGAGGCCGCTGTTTGATCCATGCCAGAGCCCGGTTTGGATCGAGCTTGCAGATGAGCTGCAACACCTGAATCAGCCGCTTGCTGTTGGGATGGAGAAAGCCGAAGTTTCTGGCGCGCCGGAACCCTTTCGGCAGCACATGCTGAAGCAGTTGCCATAAAAACTTCTCGCCACTGACGGTCTTGTACTCCATTTGCTTTGTTTTGCTGTTTTGATAACGAAAGGTCACCTTGCCATCCTCACAGGCGATAATATTCTTTTCCTGAATCACGCCGCGATAAAGATAGCGTCCCAGATAGACCAGAGCCTTCGCACCGGAACCCACTGCTTTGCAATCCACCACCCATTTTCCCGGATACTTTGCAGGCAGGGGCAAGCCCTTTTGCCTGATAGCTTCCAGCATCCTGGCGCGAAAGACTTTGGCCAATGCAGTGTGGTCGAACAGAAACGGCTTTTTGCCCTTTTTGGTTCGCCACAGACGCCTTTTCCGGTCGATGGCTCCGTCGGGCATCACAACATGGATATGCGGATGAAAATCGAGGCGGCGGGAATGGGTGTGCAGCACCGCAATCGCTCCCGGCACACCTTGCAGTTTCCGATCATTCTGACTGAAAGTTTTCAGCGTATCCCAACTACACCGCATCATCAGAGAATAAAGCGTTCGTTGGTGCTGCCATGCCAGAGACCTGAACTCCGCAGGCAGTGTAAAGGTGAGCAGAAAATAATCGGCGGGGACCTGTTTCTTCAGTTGCCGTTCCAGCCATTGCTGGCTTTCATGCGCCTGACAATGCGGACAATTCCGATGACCACAGGAATGCGGCAGATAACGCGACTGACCGCATGCTGTACAGCAGACCAGCATCTTCGGGCTTTGCTCCGTACGGCAGACCTTCATGGCTGCCAACGCCTGATAGTGAGAGGGTAAAAGCCTGTCTGCATATTGAGCCAGAAAACCGGATTCGAAGGTTTTGATGATGGATGAAATCAATATCATTTGACCATCCCCCACTGAATGGAAAAGCCCTTCATCAAGTCATTGATGGCTTGATCCGCGTTATGCTTCGTATGGGAGGTGAGGTGGGTATACCGGCTGGTCGTCAGAATGCTGACATGCCCGAGGATCTGCTGAACCTCAAGCAGATCGACGCCAGCCTCAATCAGGTGAGTGGCGTAACTGTGACGCAGGCAATGCGGGGTAATCTTTTTTTTATACCACAGGCGGCAACCGCCAGATGCATGGTTTTCTGCACGCCGCCGCGATCCAGCGGTGATGTGGCGGCGCGGCTACCTTTCAGGCCACCTTTGCGATTGGGGAACATCAGGACAGGGTTGCGATGCACCGCCCAGAACCGACGTAGAATATTCAGCGTAACATCCGGCAGCGGAACAAAACGATCCTTATTGCCCTTCGCATCCCGGATATGGACGCGGTGACGGACGGCATCAATATCGCCCACTTCCAGACGCAGTCCTTCACCGAGGCGAAGTCCCATGCTGTAGAGCGTAAAGTAGAGGACGCGGTAGCTTAATTTCCGGGTCGCATTGAACAGCTTTGCAGCCTCATCGACAGTGATGATGTCGGGCAAGCGTTTGGCACGAGGCGGCTTGATCAAATCGACATGCCGCCAAGGCTTCTTCAGCACATGCTGATAGAAGAACTTCAGCCCGTATAAATCCAGCTTGACGGCGCTCCATGAATGGGTGCTGAGAAGATCAATGAAATAATCGGTCAATTGCTGTTCGGAAAGATCATTGATCGCGTAGTTAAAATGGATGCCAATGCGGCGAATAGCCCGCGAGTAGGCATCAATGGTTTTGGGCTGTAGCCCTTTGAGTTTCAGATGTCGAAGGTGCTTCTCATAATCCTGTTTGAAGATAGTCTCTGCTGTCATGGTGATGTAACCTCGTATGCATCGGATTTCCCTCCGGTTGAGGGATGATGCGTGCGAGGTTACTCTTTTGCTGGATGAAACGAGGTATTAGCCAATGACTACGATCTTATTCTCCGCGATAGCGGCTTCGTCCAAC
>CAZQZF010000263.1:0-2446 GCA_964597745.1 uncultured Zetaproteobacteria bacterium | reverse complement strand
CATGGTTGCCGTCGCAGGCGTCATATTGGTATAAGGGCCAGCTCTTCTGCCGCCGCACCACCACGCTTCTCACCCGCCCCTCATTGCGTGTTCGACGGGCCTGAATCCCCCTTCTGATCCAGCGTTCTTCCCGTGCCAGGAGTTGATCAAAGCGGCGGTGTTGTTGTGCCTCCCTGTCCAGAATCTCCGCCTTCTTCTCAAGGTATCCGGCGTAGGAACAGATAAAATGGGCCAGCTTTCCGCGATCCAGTTCGATAATCTCTTCGGCGACAGCGTCCAGGAAATAGCGATCATGAGTGACGAACACCACAGCGCCAGGGAAGGAAGCGACAAAATCCTCCAGCCATTCGATTGAGGGGACATCAAGGTGATTTGTGGGTTCATCCAGGAGCAAAATATCCGGTTCGGCGACGGTAGTTCGGGCCAGAGAGACACGCCTCAACCATCCGCCGGACAGTTCACCGACATCCCGATTGTGCTCCAGTTTGAGTCGGGTGATTGCCGTCTCAATTTTTATCCGGTAGAGCCAGGCTCCAGTACTCTCCAGTCCGGACTGCAATTGCGCCAGATTCCTGATTGCTTTTTCGCTGCTGTCCGTCTCCAGGGCCTGCAGCGCCCGATCATATTCCACCAGTGAATCGCCCAATTCTCCCAAGCCTTCCGCTACAATCGAAAAGACTGTCTGACCGGTATTAAAGTGTGGATCCTGATCCAGATAGCCGACTCGCGTTCCCTTTCTCAAGGTCCGATCGCCACTGTCCGGTTCAATCGATCCGGCCGCTATTTTAAGCAATGTCGATTTTCCTTCACCGTTCCGGCCTATCAAACCGATCCGCGAACCCCGTCGAATGGTCAGGGAAATACCATCAAGCAGAACCTGTGGGCCATAGGCCTTGTAAATGCGGTGCAAGGTTAAAACAGGCATTGGCAAACTTTACCCATGAAACCGCTGAATTCATATCAGGGCTTATGTTCACGGCTCAAAAGTTGGTAGTCTCCGTAGATGTCCGGATTTCGTACCTTGATGTATACCCTGAATCGATGCTATTGCCACTGGACAGTTTATACATGGAACCTCACTATATACGGGTGGGTCTGCCGGGCATATTGGCCCCGCGGAACCATGCAGGCGAGATTCATGGGGGTTGAATGAAACGAATCAAAGCGGCGGTCTCAAGTATTGAGGAGTGCTGCCAGCGCTTCCCTAATTCACGTAAGGTCTACGTGGAGGGCTCCAGACCTGATATTCGCGTACCGATGCGTGAGATTTCACTGACACCGACTCAAACGTCACAGGGTGACGTGCCTAATGCGCCGGCTCTTGTCTATGATACATCCGGTCCATATACGGAACCGAATGTAAAAATTGATTTACAAAAAGGCCTTCCCCCGTTGCGCGGGACGTGGATTGAAGAACGCGGAGACACCGAGATTCTGGATGGGCTGACATCCGAGTATGGCCGGAACAGCCGGAGTGACGAAAATTTACCGGTCTCGCGCTTCAATCGCCCACGTTTACCGCGGCATGCCAGGGCCGGTGTGAATGTATCACAGATGCATTACGCGCGAAAAGGGATTATCACCCCTGAAATGGAGTTTGTGGCCATCCGAGAGAACCAGAGCCGGGAGCGCCTCCGGGAGATCGGCGAGCAACATCCGGGCGAGAGTTTCGGCGCTTCCATACCTACGGTCATTACACCGGAATTTGTACGCGATGAAGTTGCGCGGGGAAGGGCTATTATTCCAGCCAATATCAATCACCCTGAACTGGAACCGATGATTATCGGCCGTAATTTCCTGGTCAAAATCAATGGCAATATCGGCAACTCGGCCATCACCTCATCGATTGAGGAAGAGGTGGAGAAGATGACCTGGGCCACACGCTGGGGTTCGGACACCATCATGGATCTATCCACCGGCAAACACATTCATGAAACGCGCGAATGGATCATCCGCAACAGCGCCGTTCCCATCGGTACCGTACCCATCTATCAGGCCCTGGAAAAAGTAGATGGCGTGGCCGAAGAGCTGAGCTGGGAAATCTTTCGGGATACATTGATCGAACAGGCCGAGCAGGGGGTGGATTACTTCACCATTCATGCCGGCGTGCTCCTGCGTTATGTGCCCTTAACCGCGAAAAGGCTGGCCGGCATTGTCTCCCGTGGTGGAGCGATCATGGCCAAGTGGTGCCTGGCCCATCACCAGGAGAGCTTTCTTTATACGCACTTTGAGGATATTTGCGAGATTATGAAGGCCTATGATGTCTCCTTTTCCCTGGGTGACGGACTCAGGCCAGGCGCCATTGCCGATGCCAACGATGAGGCCCAGTTTGCTGAATTACACACCTTGGGAGAACTGACGAAAATCGCCTGGGAGCATGACGTTCAGACCATGATTGAAGGGCCGGGGCATGTGCCGATGCAGATGATCAAGGCCAATATGGATG
>CAZQZF010000262.1:0-2454 GCA_964597745.1 uncultured Zetaproteobacteria bacterium | reverse complement strand
GGTTATGTCCGCACAGACTCCACAGGATGGGATCCATCATAAAAAAGAGAGCCCTGGCCTTGGCAACCCAGGAAAACCACATATCGCCGGCTAATTCATCCAGACGCGAGAGTCCATCTGGAAGGATTGGTCGAACCTGAAAATAAAAATGTTGGCCAGTTTGACTCACGACTACTCCTCTCCGGTTTAGTCTGAAAAGAGCCGGGAGACTCACTAAAGCACCCGGTTAAGTCAATGTATGATGAGGTCGTAAAAAGTCCATCCGTGGTCTCTTTACTCAACGAAAAGCGAAAAGCGCGGTTTTCGCTTTCCTTATAAATCAATATCTTGCATCGAAAACTATCGATTTGCGCGCCCATCCATGGGTGCGTTGATGACTTTTTACGAAGTCATCAATATGTCATTGGCTCAGCATCGCTTCCTTCAAATCACTATCCGCAGGTTTCCTTCCTAACCAGACCGCCAACAAGGCATCGTTAAAATCCTTTCCCGGGATCACGCCTTTGCGCTCACCACGAATTGTAACAGAGGTACCCTCCCCCGGCACATAATCAAGCAGAATGGCATCGCCTTTTTTTACATCGGAAAACATGGCGTTATATCGATCCAGCCTTTCCTTTAGACTGAGCATGACCTTCCTCGACTGGTTTTTCATGAAACCCTCTTTCCATCCATACACAAGTTTCTCCTTGCCCACCTCACCATAGAGGATATACATGGCGACACGCTTGGGGCCTTCCATACCAATGGCCTCCTTCGCCTTGCGGGTATTCCTGGCCAGATACAAAGCCCCCACATAGATATCAAAGAAAAATTTCGTGCGCACGCCGGCACCGTTGAGCAGCAGTTTCGAGCCTCCAACCTCAACTGATTCCGGCACATTCACCCCTTCAACTTCAGCTGCCCAAGTCGTACCGGCCAGAAGAAGCCCGGCAATCAGAATTGGTTGCAATATTAATCGATAGTTCATCTCATCTCCTGGAAACACCCGATTGTTAACCCATTTCCAGCAAGTCTGGGATCTGCTTAAGGGATTATCAAGGCAATCGCAACAGAAAGCGGACCAGTTTCTGCATACGCTCACCATACAGAGTGGATGCGTAGAAGCCTCCGGCAATGCGTTTGTTGACCTCGGCCAGAGTGGGATACGGCGCGATCATACCGGCCATAGCGCCAATCTTCATGTGTTGACTAATGGCCAGCACCCAGGGTTGAATCAGTTCACCGGCATGCAGGCCGACGATACTGGCGCCCAGTATTTCTCCCCTTTTGTTCGTAACGACCTTGACAAGGCCCTCAGCTCTCCGCTCAGCCTGGGCGCGATCGTTCTCCGTAAAAGGGCACCTGAGAATCCGGGTATTGATCCCCCTGGCATGGGCATCAGCTTCACTCATACCGACATGAGCCAGTTCCGGATCGGTATAGGTCACCCATGGAACAGCCGAATAATCCACCTTGGCAGGAAGCCGGAACAGAATGTTGCGGATGGCGATGCCAGCCTGGTAGGAGGCCATATGAGTAAACTGATATGGACCTGCAACATCCCCGATAGCAAATATACGTCTGTTGCTCGTACGCAGCCTGCCATCCACTTCAATGCCACGTTCCGAATATCGGACTCCGGCCGCCTCCAGGTTCAGACCTTTCACATTCGCCCTTCTGCCGGTGGCGATCAACAGATGCGATCCCTCAACATATTGCTTTCCATCTTTCGTTTCACAGCCAGCGGCAATGCCATTGCTGGTCTTTTTCAACTTCAGATTGCGCCCGCCTTCATGGAATTGAATGCCCTCCTTCGACATATTCCGGATGACGACCCTGGTCAGCTCGGGGTCGTCCTTGGGAAGCAACCTGGCCATTTCCATCACCGTCGTCTTCGCCCCAAGTCTGCAATGGGCCTGCGCCATTTCCATGCCAATCGGACCTCCACCAACAACAAGCAGATGTTCGATGCTCTCACTATTATCGAAAATCGTTTCATTGGTGAAATACGGTACGTCCTGAAGACCTTCGATTGGCGGTACAAATGGGGAAGAGCCGGTTGCGAGCACGAAAAACTTTGCATGGACACGTTGATCGCCGGCCTTGATCGTGCTTCTATCAATGAAGGAAGCCTTGGCGCGAATCACTTGAACACCCAGACTCTCAAAGCGTTCCTGCGAATCATTGGGAGCAATCGCGGCAATGACTTCGTGTATATGCCGATGCACCACCAGCCAATCCGTTTCCAACAGGTCAAGGTTCACGCCAAATTGGGCGGCTTCAAGCGCGCTTTGTGCCACATGCCCCGCCGCCAGCAGGGATTTTGAGGGCACACAGCCTGTATTCAGACAATCTCCGCCCATCCTGGATTTCTCAACCAGCGCCACCCTGGCCCCCATCCGGGAAGCCGCGGCCGCAACCGAAAGCCCACCCGAACCGGCTCCAATGATACAGATATCAACAGCCAATTCC
>CAZQZF010000261.1:0-2593 GCA_964597745.1 uncultured Zetaproteobacteria bacterium | reverse complement strand
TTGTTCCTCAACACCTTTCCAGACTAGATGGATCATCCTGCTAGTCTAGAGCCTTCCATATTATCGATGTCACGTAGAATTTTCTCCGCTTCCTGCCCGCAAATCGGAGCAATGGCGAATCCCGCATGCACCAGTACGAAATCTCCAATGTCCGCATCCGGCACTAGTGCAAGGCATACCTCACGTTCCACCTCTCCGAAACGAATCCTTGCCATACGCATCAGGGCATCATCGCCGGTCATTTCAATAATTTTTCCGGGAATGGCCAGACACATCAGCCAGCCACCACCTGACCCACTGCCAGCGCACCATCGTTGGGCGGCAGCTTCTCCGGCCAGAAAACAGCGTATCCCTTTCCCTTGAGGACCTCGACTGTTTGGGTGAGTAGGCGCGCATTCTGAAAACAACCGCCGCCAAGCGCCACTTCGTTCAAGCCGGCTTCATCGGCAACCGCCAGAATCATGCGCACTATGGCCGTATGAAATGCCGAGGCAATCTCGCTGGCCGGACGTCCGGCCAATATGTCTTCCACGATTATGCGCAACATGGGCCTCCAGTCGATGGATGTCATCTTACCGGAGGATACTGTGTTTGGACAAAACCGGAAAGGGTATATCCTTTCATCAAGCGCTCCATCCTCTCCGGCAACATCTTCCAGATACATAGCCGCCTGCCCCTCGAACGTCACCTCATGGCACAGGCCGAGCAGAGCGGAAACCACATCGAACAACCGGCCCGCACTGCTCGTCATGGGGCAATGGATGCGATGCTCGAGCATATGCCGGATCATCGTTATTTCCTTTTTACTCATCTCAAGAATATTGTGGGCGGGACGCTGAAAAGCATCGTCTCCCAGCGCCGTATACAGAGCACCCAGCGCCAGACGCGATGGATGCCGGATCGCGGTCTCTCCTCCCGGCATCGGGAAACTCAGCAAAGAGGCGATGCGCCGGCATTGCGTATATTCAACCTGAAGAAACTCGCCTCCCCAGATAGTTCCGTCGGTTCCCCAGCCGGTACCGTCCCAAGCTACGCCGAGTACCGGGCCACGCAAATGGTGCTCGGCCATCACAGCCAGAATATGGGCATGGTGATGCTGAACCGTATGAACCGGCAAGCCCGACTTTTTAGCCTCCCTTGTTGCGACCCAGTCGGGATGCAGATCACAGGCCACCTTTTGGGGCTTTGATGAAAATAGTGTTGCCCATTCGCGAGCCATCACACGATAGCGCCGGATACTGCGCAAACTCTCCAAATCTCCCAGATAAGCCCCCGCATGGATGGTTTCATTTTTGCCTACAGCAAACGCAGCCTTCATATGCCCCCCCATGCCAATCACATCCTGCAAAGGCCGGGAGGAGGAGATTGTTAAAGGGGTTGTGCCGCGGCCCAGACGCAGCCATAAGGGGCGGTTCGCTGCCATGCGCACCACCGGGTCTTCCAGTGGACGTGTGATGGGGCGGTTATGCAATAAAAACATATCGGCAATGCCCCTCAGACGATCCAGCGTCTCGGCATTACGAAAGCAGACAGGCTCCCCTGACGCATTGCCGCTGGTGGCCACCAGCGGGCGTCCAGCCGCTTCCAGGAGCATCACATGCAGGGGGCTGTATGGCAACATGGCGCCTATCCAGGGGCTATCCGACGCAATGCTTTCCACCAGCATGTCCGTGGAATGACGCCGGACAAGGACGATCGGATGGATGGCCCCTGTCAGCAGTTCTTCTTCAGGTGCCGAAACCGAGCAGCAGGCCTTGAGGCTGGCCATATCGGGAAACATGACGGCCAGCGGCTTTTCGGGCCTTCGCTTGCGCTGTCGCAAGCGCTCAACCGCCTCCGCATCATCGGCAAGACACATCAGGTGTATACCGCCGATGCCTTTGACAGCCACGATCCGACCCGCAAGCAGCGCCTCAACCGCAAGCGCCATCGCTGCATCATTAGTGTCTGCCATACGGTTTTCATTTGTATCAGCAAGGTACAGGCGCGGACCGCACTCCGGGCAGGAAATCGTCTGGGCATGGAAGCGGCGGTTTCCAGGATCGCGATATTCGTCACTGCAAGCCGCACACATCGGAAAGTGACGCATGGTGGTGCGCTGCCGGTCAAACGGAGCAACGGTCAGCATGGAAAAGCGTGGCCCGCAGGTGTTGCAGGTGATGAAGGGATAATGAAAACGACGGTCGGATGGATCGGATAGTTCGGCTGCGCAGGCCGGACAAAGGGCCGTATCCGGCAACAGTACGACGGCGCTGCCAGAGGTGGAGCTTTCACGGATGGCAAACCCATGCTCTCCAAGAACCGGCAACTCCCGTCGATGGATGCCGCAAATCATTGCACCCGCAGGCAAACCGTGCTCCAGGCGATCGAGAAAGCCGGGGAATTCCCCTGCATCGCCCTCGATTTCCATCACCACCCCCTCGGTGCCATTTTGTACCCAGCCGCTCAGATGATGGCGCACGGCCTGGCGGTAAACAAAGGGGCGGAAACCTACGCCCTGCACCGTTCCTTCAATACGAAGGCGCAGACGGCGGTACGTCATCTTCCACCTCCAGATCAAGCAATACGACATCCTGGGCACGGGAATCATTCA
>CAZQZF010000260.1:0-2606 GCA_964597745.1 uncultured Zetaproteobacteria bacterium | reverse complement strand
CAAGAAAAAACGCCATCTGGCGGCAGCGCCATTCCAGTTCGATGCGTATTCTGGGGTCAGGCCTATACTTTGTAGTTTTTTGACTATCCATGCTGTATTTTCTTCCTTAAACCCTGTTCCATCTTCCTGTTACAGCGCCTCATATCCCACCTCAATCCGGCTGAAGAAATATGATCCGGTCCATGAGCCCGCACATTGCATGAAGGCGGACATATGGTGGATAACTTGCCTACGCGTTGCGCGCAAGCAGGTATATTTATTTATATCAATGGATTGGCTTACAATACCAATGATAGACACCTGCAATGCCATCAGCCAGCGCCATTTGAGACCGCCAACCAAGGTTATGCAGACGGGAAACATCCAGCAGCTTGCGAGGCGTCCCATCCGGCCTGGAATCATCCCAGTCCACCTCACCATCAAAACCGACTATATTACGGATCATCTCGGCCAGTTTCCGGATAGTGATATCCTCACCCGTACCGACGTTAAATAGAATTTCCGAGGACTGAGTACTAAGGAATGAGAAATCCTTATTCATTATAAAAACAGAGGCCTCAGCAAGGTTGTCCACATGCAGGAATTCCCGCCTTGGACTGCCCGTACCCCAGAGGATAACCTTTGGAGAGACATGAGATGTAAATTGCAAATGGCGACCTGTGACTTGTGGCTTGTGACTTGTGATTTGTGACTTGTTGTTAGTCACTCTTTCCAGGCCGAGGGCGGAAAGAATATCATCCGGGATCAGACCAAAACGGGTTTCGTCCCACATAATCGCCTCAATATCACCGTCGCTGGCAAGTTTGGCCAGATGAAACTTGCGAATCATGGCCGGCAGTACATGCGATGTTTCGAGATCAAAGTTGTCGTTCGGGCCATACAGATTGGTCGGCATCAGGCTGATGGCATTGAAGCCATACTGTCTGCGGTAGGCCTGGCACATTTTGACACCGGCAATCTTGGCTATGGCATACCATTCATTGGTCGGTTCCAGGGAACCGGTGAGAAGAGATTCCTCGTGCAAAGGTTGGGGCGCCATTTTTGGATAGATGCAGGATGAACCGAGAAATAGTAGTTTTTTCACACTATTCCGCCATGCCGCATCAATCACGTTGGTCTGAATCTGGATATTGTCCCTGATAAAATCGGCTGGACATGAACTGTTGGCATGGATGCCGCCAACCCTGGCCGCGGCCAGAAAGACGTAATCGGGCCGCTCATTCTTAAAAAAGGCATCGACGGATTGCTGGTTACGCAAATCCAGTTCTGAATGAGTTTTGAGGACCAGGGACTGAGGACCGAGACCGGCATCCAGCAGCTTGCGGACAATAGCCGAACCGACCAGGCCGCGATGGCCGGCAACATAGATTCTCGCCTCTGGCGGAAATCTGTTTCCGGATGTGAGATGTGAGACGTGAGATGGTGACATTATTTATTCACCTTCTTTCTCACTGAAGTGATCAGAGCACTGAGCATAGCGAACAATTTGTTCATCAAATCCAGCACCTCTTCGGCATTCTTGATATACCCCAGTTCCCTGCAAATCATGACTTGAGTCTCCAGTTCACTTAAGGAGCCACGAGCAATGGATAGAAATTGTAGGAACTCCTTATTTCCTGACTTGGCAGCACCTTCTGCAATATTCGATGGTATACTCACCGCTGCCCTCTACATCTGGCTGCAAAGCCCAAATCTCTCACTATCCGGGAACCGCCTGGTTAAGGTGTAAATATCTTTAACCAAAGCCATTCCAAGTTTCCAGACCTGGAGATCATGATGCTTCCGTCTTATCTCACGTCTCACATCTTCCATCTCACAATCCTGCAAGCCTCACTCGTGATGGCTTAAGATCTTGTATCCCTCCTGGCGGCATAGTTCGTCTCGTTCAGCTTCCTTGAGATCCTCACGCACCATCTCGGCTACCAATTTTCTGAAGTCCACATGGGGCTTCCACCCAAGCTTTTCCTTTGCCTTCGAGGGATCGCCCAGCAGAGTTTCCACCTCGGCGGGTCGAAAATAGCGCGGATCCACCCGAACAATCATGCGTCCTTCCTGATCAATTCCGGCCTCGTCTTCACCCTGCCCCTGCCAGGAGATGCGCATGCCCAACTCCAGGGCGGCTATCTCGACGAACTCACGCACCGAATGCTGCTCGCCAGTAGCGATCACGAAATCGTCCGGAACGTCCTGCTGCAGCATTAGCCACATAGCTTTGACATAGTCTCTTGCATGTCCCCAGTCCCGAAGGGCGTTGACATTACCCAAATACAGATGTTCCTGCATTCCCAGTTTGATTCGGGCAAGCGCCCGGGTGATTTTGCGCGTGACGAAGGTTTCGCCGCGAATCGGACTCTCGTGATTGAACAAAATGCCGTTGCAGGCATACAGACCATAGGCCTCGCGATAGTTCACCGTAATCCAATAGGCATACATCTTGGCCACCCCGTAGGGACTACGCGGATGAAACGGCGTGGTTTCCGACTGCGGCGTCTCCATGACCTTTCCATAGAGCTCCGAGGTGGAGGCCTGATAGAAACGGGTCTTCTTTGCCAGCCACAGCATGCGGATCGCCTCCAGCAAACGCAGGGCTCCGATGGCATCCGAAT
>CAZQZF010000259.1:0-2610 GCA_964597745.1 uncultured Zetaproteobacteria bacterium | reverse complement strand
GTCTATATTCTGTTCAAGTAATTTCTTTGCATTGTGGCGTCTGTTCCTGGCTTCCTTCAAACGCACATCAGGATAGACACCGATGGATAAAGTCTTCTCTTTGTCACCAAATCGGTACTTAAGCCGCCAATATTTACCTGACGGCTTAACCAGCAAATACAGCCCTCCACCGTCAGTCAACTTTGCTAGTTTCCGTCCTTCCGGAACCGTTGCGCTTTTTACCTTTGCATCTGACAACGCCATAAGATCACTCCCTGATTTGGGGGTACTTTTTCAGGCCAATATCAAGGCAAAGCAAAAGTACCCCCAAAAGTACCCCCAAATTGAGGGTTTTTCTTCGGACATTATAGGACTGTACAAAACAACAAAGCAAGAAAAAAGCCTGCAAACACTAGGTTTACAGGCTTATATGGGACGTTGCTGGATTACCAACTGGCTCCCCGGGTCGGACTCGAACCAACGACAAGGTGGTTAACAGCCACCTGCTCTACCAACTGAGCTACCGGGGAATTAGCACGCATATTGTATAAAAGCAGATATCTGATGAATAAGACGCCGCTCTGTTTCAAAGCCTTGAATTCAATATACGGGTTTGAAGGCGTGAACGTTACGAATCTGCCCTTAAGGTGTCAATAAATGATGGCTGGAACCCCCTTAACCGGACTATTCATGAATAGTCCAGGTTAAGTCCTTGCGTGCATATTGAACAGGTGGTCGTATTCCTCCAGGGCATAGCGATCGGTCATGCCGGCGATGTAATCGGCGATGACCCTTGCCTGCCCCATTTCATCAGCAGCTTTCTGATGCAGATGACCCTGCCGGGGCGGCAACATGGCTGGCCGTTCCATGAATGCCTGAAACAGCTCGCTGATGACTCGGCGCGCCTTATCGGTCATTCGGTCAACGCGATAGTGCTGATACATTTCCCGATACAAATACTCCTTAAGCTCCATGTTCAGTTTCCGGAGCCTGGCGGAACAACCGACCAGAGGCTGCGGGGCCTGACGAACATCCTCCAGGTCCTGTATTCCACAGGCTGCAAGACGCCGGCCAATTTCATCAACGGTATCGACTATAAGCTCATCAATCATGCGCCGGATAGTCTCGTTCACGGACATTCTGGGGCCGGCATCCGGATACTGATGCATAACCCGGTCATGATGCAGCCGGAACAGTTCGATCGTGCGCAGGCCATGCAGATCCAGAATTCCGGCCCGGGAGCCATCATCTACATCATGGTTGTTGTATGCTATTTCATCCGCTAAATCACTAATCTGCGCCTCCAGGGAGGGCTGTTCATCCAGATGATATCCCGCCAGGTCCTGGTTGGCCGGATCATCATGCGGAGAACTGTGTTTAATAATGCCTTCGCGCGTTTCATAACTTAGGTTAAGCCCGTCAAAGGCGGCGTACCGATGTTCCAGTCTTTCCACGATACGCAAAGACTGGCGGTTGTGTTCAAAACCCCCGTATGGCTTCATTGCCTCGTCCAGGGCATCCTGGCCGGCATGACCGAATGGCGTATGCCCCAAATCATGAGCAAGGGATATGGCTTCAGCCAGATCCTCATGCAGGCGGAGGGCGCGACAGATGGAGCGGGCAATCTGAGCCACTTCAATGGAGTGTGTCAGCCGGGTTCGGTAATGATCACCTTCATGGTTGACAAAGACCTGCGTTTTATATTCCAGGCGACGAAATGCCGTGGAATGAATGATACGATCCCGATCACGCTGAAAGAAGTTCCGGGTCCTGGACTCCGTCTCCTGAATGCGTCTCCCCCGGCTGAGCGTTGAACGGCAGGCATAGGAGGCGAGCCCCAGCTCATAGGGATAATCATGCGTGGACGGCATGCCGCATTTCCTTAAGCGCCTGATTTGTCACTGCCAGTGGATTCACGGCGGAAAGGATGGGTCTGCCAACAACGATGTAGTCAGCCCCATTCAGGATCGCCAGGCCCGGAGTGGCCACACGATGCTGGTCATCAGCGCTTTGCCCGCCCCAGCGAATTCCCGGCGTCACACACAAAAACTCATCGCCGCAGGCCTGTTTGATGGCAGCGACCTCATGGGCGCTGCATACGACCCCGTGAACTCCCGCTTCCCTGGCCATGACGGCTCTTTCGATGACCAGGCTTTTTGCCTTGTCCGCTTCCATGGGGTCGCTTGTCAGCACAGTAACGGCAATCAGACGCATTGCCGGGAACATGGATGCCGCCTCGGCGGCCGCATGCAACATGGCCCTGCCGCCAGCGGCATGTACATTGAGCATGTGAACACCAAGGCGGCCGGCGCTTTCCACTGCCTGAGCGACCGTATTCGGGATATCGTAAAATTTTAGATCCAGAAAGATTCTGTTCCTTTCCAGCAGTTGCCGGACAAGCCGGGGCCCGCAAGCAACAAACAGGCGCAGACCGACCTTGAACCAACCCACGGAAACGCCCAGTTGGCTTCTGACCGCCAGGGCTCGATCCATATCCGGTACATCCAGCGCCACCATCAATCGATTCTTCATAGGGAATTTTCTCCCATGATGGGCATCATGCTCCCCCAATGGTGACACTGGGGACATTGCCAGCGCATTTCAGCCACATTGATACCGCATTCATTGCAT
>CAZQZF010000258.1:0-2629 GCA_964597745.1 uncultured Zetaproteobacteria bacterium | reverse complement strand
GTAACAGTTAAGCTGCCCAAGAATCTGATTTTTTATGGCTAATGTAAATTCAGGATGAATCGAGTGTTGCATTCACCAGCGTCAGGATTTTATCAGGCGGGGTCGTTATTGCCTGTCGGATGAATTGCGGCACATCTTCGCCTTTGAGGCGGCAAGTCTCCAGCACCGACATTAAGATTGAAAACAGCCTTGCGCCTCGCTCAGTTCGATGACCAAATGACAGTTTTCTGAAGATAACCGCCGGCCTTATCCTGCGCTCGGCCAGATTGTTGTGGAACTCCGCCTCGGGATGGTCAACGAAATTGATCAGGCAATCTCGATAGTTGACGATTCGCTTGATCAATGTTCGCACCTTTTTGTCATCGGAAGTCAGTTGAGTGATAGCGTCGAGTATTTGTTCCAGATCGCGCTTTCCTTCTTGCCTTTGTTGCTCGTTTGTTATTTTTTGGAGCGCCTGCCCGGCCTTAATGATTTCCTGAATCGATTGCTTGATGATGTTGAGCGCCGGATCGCGCGGCGATATCTCCAGTTCCGCTTTGATGTCGCGCAGGTAATGGACAAGGCACTTTTGCGTATAGGGAAACTTATTGTATCCGCCATAAAAATCGGAGTGCAGCAGACCCTTAAAACCCTTGCCGAGGATGCTTTGCGGCACTGTTGCCGCACGGCTCTTGTCAGCGTGGAAGAAGCTAATCCGTTGATTACAAAAAGCCCATAAATACCAGCGCCTGCCATCCATCTTCCAGCCGGTTTCATCGGCATGGAGCACCGCCTGCGCCGGCAAGCTTGCTTCAATGCCCAGGTAAACGGGAGTCAACGCCTCGCTGACACGGTTAATGATGCCCATAGCTCCACTCGGCGTCAGCGGGATTTGACAGGCTTCTCGACTGAAGCGGCTGAGTTTACGGTAGGACGCTCCCATCTGTTGACGCATCATGGTCAGGATTGCCGTCAGGTTGGGGCCGATGGATACAGGCGGGCCATGTAAGGCGCGTTGGTCAATCACTATTTCACCGCATCGTGCGCAGGCGCCCTGCATGTACCGGTTCTCGGTCACTGTTTTGATGATCGGCGGGATGTCCTCAATATATTTACTGACGTAGTCCTCGCTCCGGATGATGATGTCATGTTGACAGTGAGGGCAAGCCGATGGCGGATCAATGGTGATGATCCGGTCGATCTTGTCCGGCTTTGTGCGAGTGCTTCCCCGGTGTCCTTTGGGTGCGCCGCGCTTCTTCTTTTTAGCCACGTTTTTTTCTGCGCTATCAGATTTACCTGCTTTGCCATCCGGTTTTTTGTTAGATGTGCGTTTTTTGATGCCCAGCAAGCTGTGAAGCTGAGCGGTGAGTCTTTGCTTATCCTTATCCAGTTCAATAACTTGTTCTCGTAGCGTCTGGTTTTCTTCCTCACATTGCTTGGCGCGGCGATCAGCGCTGCGTTTTAATATCTCTTGCAGAAAGTTGATCTGCCTTAACCAGGCAAGTCTGCTCAATACGCTTCTGAGTTTCGACTGACACAGTTCCAGTGAGAAGGGAATAAAGTCAATCGGGCCGAAACCGCTGTCTGATACCGGTGGAGGATGATTCTTCAGGGTGTCCAGTGCGCTCTGTAATTGTTGGCGCGATTCAGGCGAGAGCAGCGCGGCGATGTTTTCCAGAGCGCGCTCATCAATCACCACTTCAGTCATGCTAACGCATCAACCTGTTGCGAAAATCTCTGCTCAGTGGATAAACCCAGGTGGCTTTGACCGGTACGCTGAGTTGGTTGCGCCGGTCATTACGGCTACGCCCCTGAGTATCGCCTGCATAGACCCAGTTGGCTGCCTTGTAACATGTGCCTTGAAAGCGATCTTTCTCAACAAACGTCTCCAACAGTTCAATGCCATGACCATAACGCGCCTGCCAGTCGAGGCGGATTCTTCTCGCTATCAGACCCAGCAGATGACTGGCCAAATAAGGTACGCGCACCCACGGCAAAATCAGAAACCGGGTATTGTTGGTAGTGTTGTTCAGGTTGCGCCGGCGCGCTTGTTGATCCCAACCGATAAAGCCATCGCGACCTCTGGCTGACCAGGCGGATGATCCAAACAGCAAACATGCTACGGCCCGGTCATGCCGATCCAGCACCAGGTATTTCATATTCTCACCGACGCTGCTGACGTATCCCAGATAGTGGTGATTGGATAACAGGCAGGAGAATAATGCCTCCTGTTCACTGTTCCCGGAGACCACAACGACCTTAAGCGGCTGGAGAGCCTTTAAAGCTGTAGTGATCGGCGTCATGTCATGATCCACCCATGCGATATTGCGCTGCGCCATTCGATTCGATGGGGTTTGGCGGCGGGGAGGCAACTGGATTTCTCCCAGCGCATCCAGTTTTAATAACATGGAGCGGCTGGCCATATCTTTCAGATCGCCTTTGGCATTGCGCCAGTCCCAGGCTTTGCAAACCTCCAGGGACAATCGCCTGCGACTCCATGATGGATTGCCTCGCAGTAACTGGCGTATAAATTCAAGATGATCTGGCCTTAACTCCCGGCCCTGGACGGTAAGGGTTTCATGCATGCCGGAAACTTAGCAGAAATAAAACTGGAGTCCAGCACCAAGATATAAGGCAGCTTAACTGTTAC
>CAZQZF010000257.1:0-2693 GCA_964597745.1 uncultured Zetaproteobacteria bacterium | reverse complement strand
TTCCGGGATTCGGGGTCATGAGCAGCAGCTTGATACTGTAAAAGAATGGCGCAGCGGGCGCTTACATCGCTGGTTGGGGAGTCAAGCAGGGCGCCGTGATCGGCGAATGGTATCTCATTCAGGTATTCGTAGGTGTTGTCCACATCAAAAGAGGCAAAACCACCATTTTTCGACTGCATGCCGCTGATCCAGCTGGCGGCCCTGGAAATTGAATCATGATAGCGCTCATCCTGTGCACGGCACATTGCCCAGGCAACGGCGCTGGTATCATCACAATCAGGATAATGGTCATTTTTAAATTGGAACGGCCAGCCGCCGCCTTCAAATCGGGTCCCGCGTAGCCTCCAGTCACCGGGTTCATCGCGCAACTGCCGGTCTTTCAGCCAATCCAGCGCCCGGCGGCTGGCATCCTTTTCCATCGGGCCGGAAACCTTCTGCAGGGCAAGACAGGCCAGGGCAGTATCCCAGACCGGTGAATGACAGGGCTGACAGTATGCCTCATCATCTCTGATGACCAGTAGTTCCTTTAAGGCTTGTTTCGCCTGCATCCTGTACGGGTGATCCGTAGCATAGCCCAATGCGCCCAAGGCCTGGTATGCATTGACCATGGCGGGAAAGATGGCCCCCAGGCCGCCAGAGCCATTCAATCGTTCAATCAGCCAGTCTTCCGCCCTGTTCAGGGCCCGTTGCCTCAACCATCCGGGGATAAAGGGTTCGGTGAGGCTGGCCAGCCGTTCAAAGGTCAGGAATAATCGGTTCAGGCCAGAGCGCGCAGTCGAGAAGCGTTTCTCCGTTTCGGGCGGTGAAAGAAACAGTTCCCGTATATGCACCTGGCCCGGGTTTTTAGCGGAAGCCTTCAGGGTATACAGGATGAATAGTGGCACCATGACGGTTCTGGACCAGTAGGATACCTTGTTGATATGGAAAGGAAACCAGGCAGGGAGAAGCATGATCTCCACAGGTAGATACGGAACTCCTCGCCAGGGAATCTGACCAAACTGGGCCAGCATGATGCGTGTAAAGACATTACTGCGTACAGCGCCGCCACGATCAAGAATCACTTGTCTCGCCCTCCGCATATGCGGCGCATCAGGAGAATCACCAGCGAGTTTTAGGGCATAATAGACCTTGACCGAACAGCTGAGGTCGTAATCTCCACCATAGTACAGGGGCCAGCCCCCATCATCTCCCTGATGGGAACGCAGGTAGGATACGATCTTGCTCTGGATGGATTCATCCACCTCATCCATGAAGTGCATCATCAGAATATATTCAGCCGGAATCGTGCAATCCGCTTCCAGCTCAAAGCTCCAGTAGCCATCCGGGTGCTGCAGGGCCTGCAATGCCTTGCTGGCCCGCATAATGGCGCTGGTCAGATTATCACCTGGAGGCGGTTCCATAACGGAAGCATAGGCCGTTTCCATAAATTTATATTGGGCTTTATTCAGCACGTTCCGATCCTCTGACCATGACGATTATAGCAAGTTTAAACCGTTACGGAGAGTCTGCAAGCGGTTGTCACTGGCTTCCATGTTTCTCGTCTGATAAATTCAGAACTGTCAGTCACGGCGAAACATTTCCTTATACCTGACGGTTCGTCGTGAAAAATGGAGTTGAAATTACATTTTACCAGAATCGACTGTTCATTGTAATGATTCCGGTCTAAAGTCAACTAACCAGCATTATTCAGCAATATTTATGAATAGTTCAAGCTAATTTCAGATGTCCGGTTCGGACGCGCCGGAAAACAGGGAAAAGTAGAGCAATGATATGAGCATACCATTAATACAGCAGTACCGCGTTGGTTCGTATATCATGCAGCAAAGGCTAAAGGGCGTACAACGCTACCCGCTGGTGCTGATGCTCGAACCGTTATTCCGATGTAATCTGGCCTGTGCCGGTTGTGGAAAAATCGATTATCCTGATGATATGTTAAATCGGCGAATGAGTGAGGCCGAATGCCTGTCCGCAGTGGATGAATGCGGGGCGCCCGTCGTTTCGATTGCCGGAGGCGAACCCCTGATTCACCACGAGATGCCTCAGATTGTTAATGGCATCATCGCGCGCAAAAAATTTGTCTATCTGTGTACCAATGCCCTGCTGTTGGAGAAACGTCTCAGTGACTACGCTCCATCATCATACCTGAATTTTTCCATTCACCTGGATGGCAACCGGGATCGTCATGATGCATCCGTCTGTCAGCCCGGAGTTTTCGACAGGGCGGTCAATGCCATCAGGCTTGTCCTTTCCAGGGGATTTCGCGTCACCATCAATTGCACCCTGTTTCAGGGTGAATCGGCAACGGAGATCGCGGATTTTTTTGACTTTGTTATGGAACTTGGCGTGGAAGGAATCACTGTTTCCCCCGGTTTCAGTTACAGTCATGCGCCCCAACAGGAGGCGTTTCTTCAGCGCCAGGCTAGTAAACAGCTCTTTCGCGATATCTTTCAACTGGGCAAAGGCCGCCACTGGGTCTTTAATCATTCGAGCCTTTTCCTTGATTTTCTTGCCGGTAACGAGACATATCGCTGCACCGCCTGGGGCAATCCGACCCGGAATATCTTTGGCTGGCAAAAGCCATGTTACCTGTTGGTGGATGAGGGTTATGCTCCAACGTTTCGGGCCTTGATGGAGGAGACGCAGTGGGAGCGCTATGGTACGGGCCGCAATCCCAAATGCGCCAACTGCATGGC
>CAZQZF010000256.1:0-2715 GCA_964597745.1 uncultured Zetaproteobacteria bacterium | reverse complement strand
TATCATCCGGTGAATATCCGGGTGCGCATGCCGCAAGCCATGCGCGTACACGCATCTGATCTGGGCAGGGTTTATGTGGCCGGCAAACGCGGTCCCGTGCCCCTGTCCGCCATCACACACTGGCGGAATACCACGGTAGCGCCGCCGATGTTCACCAAGGATGGGCATAACGTGAGCTACGTCAGCGGCGAACCGGAGATTGGGTCACAAGTGTATTCGCTGCTGGATATGGACAAACGCATGGACGGTAAGGAGCTGTTGCCCGGCATACCGGTGAAAACCGGCGGCATGCATTTCACCCGCACGCAGCCGGACGACACCTTCGGCTACAATCTTTTATGGAACGGCGAAATGCGTCTGACGCTGGATGTATTTCGTGACCTTGGTGCAGCCTTCATCGTGGCAATGGTGCTGATTTATCTGTTGATGACCGCCTATTATGGGGAATTTATCCTGCCCATGCTGGTCATGGCGCCGACGGCGCTGACCATGATTGGCATCTTCCCCGGACATATGCTAACCGGACAGCCGTTCACCGCCACCTCGATGATCGGCATGATTGCGCTGGCCGGCATTGTGGTGCGCAACTCCACCTTGCTGATTGATTTTATTCTTGATTATCGAAGGCAGGGGTATTCGGTGAAGGATTCGGTGTTGGAGGCGGGGGCCATGCGCGCGCGTCCCATTCTACTGACCGCATTGGCCGTGATTGCTGGCGCCTCCGTCATGATTTCCGACCCGGTGTTCGGCGGCCTGGGCGTTTCCATGGCCTTCGGAACCTTTGCATCAACCATTCTAACCCTGTTCATCGTACCTCTGTTGTATTACCTGTGGCAGAGGAACAAACCCTTTAAATCTTCACAACAAGGAGCATCATCATGAATACCAATCGAGCCATTCGTATCATTGCAGGCGGCTTTGTCATGCTGTCCGTTGCCTTATCCGCTGTTTATAACGGCGTGGATTTGGCGCATCCGACCTGGCTATGGTTTACGCTGTTTGTCGGTGCCAATCTGTTTCAGTCCGGCATTACCCGCTGGTGCCTGATGGAAACCATCCTTAGAAAAGCAGGTATACCGTCATGATAACACACAAGCATACGTCAACTCTGCAACGGCTGTGAAACACTATGTCAGTGAGGAGAAACCAGCTAATCCGGCATGTTTTGAAGATAGCGAGCAGTACTCGGACAGGGAGAATACGGCGCTGGCTTATGCCGAAGCGCCTACCTATACTAGCAGGGACGCGACGCGGCAGCATTTTAACCGGATGCGCAAACATTTTGACGATGACGCCATCATTGAGTTGACCACATTGATCGTCTTCCAGAACCTGTCGAGAAAGTTCAATGCATCGCTGACAGTCGCGCCGAAGGGCTTTTGCAATATTGCTCCGCGGTCCATAGCGAAAAAAATCATGCCAGGAAAAACCATGGCTGATATAAAGTAACAGAAAATTACAATCAAGGAGGAAAGATGAACACATTAAAAACTAGAAACAGATGGATACTGGCCATTGTGCTGGCCTCCATATTTCCAATGTTCTCCGCGCTGGCTTGCGGGACGGGCAAGATATCGGTGGACGGTTATGAGATTGCCACGCTGGAGCACGCGCATAACCACTGGCTTCAAGGCAAACAGTCACCTATTCCCTTTATATTTATAGATGTGCGCACCCCCAGGGAATATACAGCAGGTCACATCCCGGGCGCCATCAACATCCCGGTGGGCGAGCTGGCCAACCGCTTGGGAGAAGTGCCTCATGACAAGCAGGCATACGTGTATTGCCAGTCTGGTGGACGAGCTGCCCGTGCGGGGAAACTTTTGGTGGATCACGGCTTTAAAAATATAGAGGTGTTGCCGCCCAGCATGCTTGGCTGGCGGCAAGCCGGATATCCGGTCGAACAGGGAGGCAATAAGTAACGGTTATGGTATGAGAATAGTATTTAGCGGCAATATGGATAAAGTGGAATCCACTATTATCCACGTCCTGACTGCTAACCCGCATATTGCACAAAGGCGGACATATCATGAATAGTTTATTGCATGATATCAATTACATACATGGAAATCGCCCCCTTGTGTCGTGGTTAAAGTTGGTCCTATTCGGTTTCATGCCCGACCTGGCTTCGCATACTGCCCGATCGGACTCAAACCATAGCTATTGTTATGCTTTATCGCCCGATCAAACAGTCTGCTTTGCCAGCTCAGTCCTGAATTCCGAATCCTTCGTGTAATATGCGGGCTAAAAGTTTTGGCATTCTGATCCGGATCAATGTCGCGGTGGTCGGGGTCCGTCCGCTACTACAGCAGGCGCTGGAACCATTGTGACACCGGACTGGATTTCCCAATTTCCAGAGTTAGCCGCGATTTCCGATCCGGCATGGAACAGAGCGGCCGCATCGGCGCACGTCATGCGGGCGCCGCCCGGCTATGTGCTGTTTCGGGACGGAAATGCCTGCAAGGGCTATGTACTGGTTATTTCAGGCTCCGTGCGTGTGCAGAAAATGGACGCGGACGGCCATGAGATTCTGCTCTATCGCGTTGAGGACGGTCAGAGCTGCATGCTGACTACGATTTGCCTGATCGGAGATCAGGATTATCCCGCTGAGGGGGTGGCTGCAAGTGATGTGGAACTGGTGATGTTACCCTCGGATACGTTCCGGTCCGCACTGTCCGATTCAGCTGCCTTCCACGCTTTCGTTTTTGTCTCCAG
>CAZQZF010000255.1:0-2755 GCA_964597745.1 uncultured Zetaproteobacteria bacterium | reverse complement strand
AATCCTATTTTTTCATTGATCTGAATCTGGTTGATGCCGGAAACGCTAGCCTCGATGGGATCTTCCAGAGACAGCAAATGCTTGGGTTCATTGACGAGATCACGCATGACCGAGATAAGCGTCGTGGATTTACCGCTACCGGTTGGCCCCGTGACCAGAAGCATGCCGTGGGCGCTGCGGACAATATGCCGGATTGCCTCAATATCCTGATCCGCGATACCCAACTGGTTCAGTCCAATCAGATCACCACTTTTATCAAGAATGCGCAAGACCAGGTTTTCACCAAATTGGCCCGGCATACAGGAAACTCGAAACTCCACCTTGCGGTTATGCATCTGGACCTGGATACGTCCATCCTGGGGCAGACGATGCTGGGCAATATCCATACCGGCCGTGATTTTAAAACGCGCTACCAGGCTCCGGCTGATGCGACGGTCGAGCTTTAATACCTGCTGCAAAAGACCGTTCACCCGATAGGATACCTTCAAGCTGTCTTCCTGTGGGAGGATATGGATATCGCTGGCGCGAGCCTTGATCCCGTCTGACAGGATCTTGTTGGCCAGCCGCACAATTGGCGCCGCCTCCGCTTCATCCTTTAACGACAGGGCCAGGGATAGGTTGGCCTCCTCGTCTTCCTCGAAACCAGCGCTTTCAATATTGATATCAGCGATGTCGGTGTCGGATGAATAATATTTGTCAATAAAGCTCCCAATCTGTTTTGGGGTGGCAACAACCATTTCCACCCAGCGCCCGGTGTTGAAGCGCAGCGTATCTGTAATATTTAGATTGGTTGGTTCCGAGGTCGCCACCGTAATCGTCTTGCTATCTGAAGCGATTGGGAAAATACGAAGTTCGCGGGCCAGATCGGCGGGGACAAGATCCAGAGTATCCGGTCGAGGCGAGATATCTCTGAGATCCACAAAACGCATCCGGAATTTCAGCGCCAGAGCCATCAACAACTGATCTTCCGAGATGGTTTTCTTTTCAATCAGGATCTCGCCCAGATGCTTACGACCGCTATGGCGTTGTTCCTCCAGCGCCTCCGCAACCTGATCCCTGGTAACCAGATTGGCTGCAACCAGGATATCGCCGATGAGGACAGGCTTCTCGGCCTGCTGTCTTGTCTTTAATTTTACAGCTTCATCAATGGTTTTCTGAGGGATTTTCTGTTGATAGGCAATAATCTCGCCAATCCGGCGTTTTCTTTGCAACGATTGCTCATGCAGTGCATCTTTCAGGTTGTCTTCGGAAACACTGCCGCCTTCTTTCAGTATCTCGCCAATCGGTCGATGCTGCGAGCGTCTGATAACCCCCGTTCTTGAAAAAAAGATGCGCCTTAATCCACTGTCGGCATCGCTGGGGATGCCATAAAATCCAGAGCCAATATCACCAACCGCCTGCTGCTGCAGGACGCGCACCGTATAGGTTTTCCTATCGGATGTTTGGACGTCCTCAATGATCTCGCCGGGCAGAGGTGGCGGATACGGCTCTCCAGGCATGCTTGCAAAAAGGATGGCGCACACCTGACCCAGAGGAAACACCTGAAGATTGCCCTGACTACGAACCGAGACTTCCCCTTCCATGGGATGGAAGGGCTGTTCCATCTGTCCAGTGATGGAAGTTCCATCAGTCAACTTTATTTCTACATCATCCAACGGTATGTTCTCCCCGGCGGTTACCACCTGACCACCATTCCGTACAATACCGCATGAAAGTCAAAGAAACAAAACCGGAGCGGTGCTGCACAATATCGGAATATGCACTGATCTCAGTTACATTGACAGAGTGACTGTATATCCGAGGGCTCTGATACGGGCTGCAAGCGCGCGCATCCAGAACTCGTTCAGGGCGGCAAGATGCCTGGCCTCGACCTGCATGGATGGCCGGGCCAGACCATAAAGTAACACGCCCTTGATCGGAATACGCTCCCGCTTCATATCTTCCAGAAAATCAAGGTAGGCGGCAATCTCTTCATCACCGGGTGGAATACCATCCCAGGCATGCATGCAGGTCTGAATACAGGTAGGGCAAAGTCGACTGGAAATTTCGATGCCCCGCCTGATTTGACGAGACCCCCAGGCCACACCATTCTCACGCCGGACATCCTCAAGCCGAATACGATCAATCTTGAACCACACCTCTCCGTTTATTCCCGCCAGGAGCCTCAGCCCCGACTGAACTACCGCACGCCGCATATACGAGCCATTCGTAATCAGCACCACCTTGATGATTCCAGCCAGGCCGGTCTCATTCAGAACCTCTTTAATGACATCAACCACCCCGTTGAACTGCCTGCTACTGGTAGGCTCGCCATTGCCTGAAATGGCGACATCGGACAATCGGCGGGAACCTTCGGGTACATGTTCCCGCATAAACTTTCCGTCCCGCACCTCGTGCAAAAAGCCGCGAAGCTCGCGTTTCAGTAAATCCAGATCAATACGCGGGGAGGATCCACGTACAAGATCAGGTACCTGGCAATAGACGCAATGCCAGTTGCAGGCATTGTTTGGGTTAAGATTGACGCCAACGGAAACGCCGGACGATCGGCGGGAAACCACCGGGTATACATAATGCAGACCGGCGACATCGCGGTCATGATTATTAACGCTCAGAATCGATTTGGTTTTTTTCACAGACACAGTCTATCGCCAACGGACACCCATTCGCAAAAAATCACGGCGCGGTAAAAGAAATGTATCCCCTAGCCTGCACTATTCATGAATCGTCGTGATGATCGCGCCGGACCTTTGTTCGC
>CAZQZF010000254.1:0-2776 GCA_964597745.1 uncultured Zetaproteobacteria bacterium | reverse complement strand
ACAGCTTGATGTATTGATTGCCGAGGTTGGCGACCGTATCAACTCTCTCCTGGCGGCTGGCTGGAAAAGTATCCGGGTCGTTACCGACCACGGCTGGCTGCTCCTGCCGGGGGGATTGCCTAAAATCGAATTGCCCAGCGCTCTGGTGGAAAGCAAGTGGGGCCGGTGCGCATCCCTCAAGCCGGGCGCATCGTGTGAAGAACGCCTGTATCCGTGGTTCTGGAATCCGAATCAGCATTTCGCGTTGGCCGATGGCATCAGTTGCTTCAAAAAAGGTGAGGAATATGCCCATGGCGGCTTGAGCTTGCAGGAATGTCTGACGCTGATGCTCACGGTTACGAAAGGGGGAACGGCAAGTTCGGTGCGAATTACCGGCGCCGTATGGAAGGGCTTGACGTGCAAGGTGGCCGTTGATGGAGAGGCTTCCGGGCATATTGCCGATATACGCATGAAGCCGGGTGATGCTGCGTCCAGCGTGGCCGTAAAGGCCAAGCCGCTGAAGAAAGATGGAACAGCATCGGTGATCGTAGAAGATGAAGACATGGAGGGGTGCGGAGCGACCCTTGTGTTGATTGATGACAACGGTGCGCTTGTTGCCCAGGTGGCCACAGTGATTGGTGGAGGAGATGCCTGATGGAATTGGATGTCATTGACAGGAAAGCTGCGGATGTGCTGGACGGCTACCTGGTTCGCAAGGATCTGGTTCGGACATTCAGCCGCCAGTTCCCGGTGCCTACCTATGTAGTGGAATTCCTGCTTGGCCGCTATTGCGCCAGCATTGATCAGGAAGAGATTGACGAGGGCCTTGAGATCGTCCAGCGCCAGCTTGCCAACCGCACGGTCAAGGCCGGGGAAGAAGAGCTGTTCAAGTCGCGGGCGCGGGAGCAGGGCGAAGTCAAAATTATTGACCTGATTACCGCACGGCTTGATGCCAAGACGGATTCCTATCTGGCCACGATCCCCAGCCTGCGGCTGAAAGATGTGCGCATCGAAGCGGAACTGGTCAGTCGGCATGAGCGCATGCTGACGGGCGGATTCTACTCAGAAATCACCATGGATTATGATTCTATTATCGCCCAGGAGAAAAACGGGCGTCCCTTCAGCATCCAGTCGTTACGCGAGATTCAACTCTCCAAGCGGGATATTCTGGATGTGCTGGCCGATGCCAGGGAAGGGTTTACGACCGAGGAATGGAAATGACTGCTGCTTCGCTCCATTGGCATTGAGCCGCTAACACTTTCCGAACGACAGAAAGATACGCTCCTGCTGCGCATGGTTCCCTTCGTGGAGCGCAACTACAATCTGGTCGAGCTTGGCCCCAGAGGAACCGGCAAGAGTCACCTGTTTCAACAGATTTCTCCGTATGCCCACCTTATCTCCGGCGGCAAGGCAACCGTTGCCCGCATGTTTGTACACATGGGAACGGGTCAACGCGGTCTGGTCTGCCAGTATGATGTGGTTTGTTTTGATGAGGTGTCCGGAATCTCCTTCGATCAGAAGGACGGCGTGAACATTATGAAGGGTTATATGGAGTCTGGAGAGTTCAGCCGGGGCAAGGAGAGTATCAGAGCGGACGGCAGCATCGTGCTGGTTGGAAATTTTGAGGTGGATGTTGAGTACCAGCAGCGGATTGGCCACCTGTTCGGCCCGTTGCCCCCGGAAATGAGGGATGACACCGCGTTTATGGATCGGCTTCATGCCTTTCTGCCTGGCTGGGATGTGCCGAAAATCAGCAAGGATATATTGACCGATCATTTCGGGCTTGTGAGTGATTTTCTTTCCGAGTGCTGGAGCCAGCTTCGGAATCAAAGTCGTGTTAGTACACTGCAAAACCGTGTGTTCTACGGGGGCGCACTTTCTGGTCGTGATGCCAACGCAGTCAATAAATCCGTCAGTGGCCTGCTGAAATTACTCTATCCCGATAGTGAGACCAATGTTCCGGATGATGATATGGAATGGGCGGTGCGCATTGCGATGGAGGCCAGGAGGCGGGTGAAGGAGCAGCAAAAACGCATTGGCGCAGCCGAGTTTCGCAACACGCATTTCAGCTATGTCATGGGTGCAGAGGGGATTGAAAAGTTCGTATCGACTCCGGAATTGCAAAGTGAGAATAGCATCGGCAGCGACCCGCTTGAGCCGGGCCAGATATGGAGTATTAGCCCTGGAGATGGTGACGAGCATCCGGGGCTTTATCGTATTGAAATCAATGAAGGGCCTGGCTCCGGGGTCAAGATTCTCAATAAGCCCGTGCCCCCGGCCTTCAGGGAAAGCATGGGATATGCCGAACAGAACCTTTACGCCCGATCCACTCAGTTAGTCGGAGACAAAGATCCCCGGCATCATGAGTTCACCGTTCAACTTCGTGCTTTCGATGCTTCTAAATCCGGGGCCAAACTTGGCATGGCAGCCCTGCTGGCTTTGTGTACCGCTCTGCTCAAGAAAAGCATTCGTGGCGGCCTTATCGTTGCTGGCGAAATCAACTTGGGCGGTTCCATTGAGCCTGTTCATAATCCAGTGACTATTGCCGAGATCGCCGTCGAGAAAGGCGCAACGGCTCTACTGATGCCTGTCTCCTGCCGCCGTCAGTTGATCGATCTTTCGGATGACATGGCCACCAAGATCGACGTTCAATTCTACTCTGATATGTCTGATGCGCTGCTGAAGGCGCTTGTAGAGTAAGAAGAAATCGGATGAGCTTTCGTTTCTGGCGTAGGATACGCATTGCTCCGGGATTGACCTTGAACCTGAGCAAGTCGGGCGGGTCGCTATCGTTTGG
>CAZQZF010000253.1:0-2822 GCA_964597745.1 uncultured Zetaproteobacteria bacterium | reverse complement strand
AACTCGTAACAACGGAAAATATTGGTGATTACTGCCTGAAGCTTGCGCAGTTATCGCAGGATGACCTGCTGGATAAGCGCCTGGAAACAGGCCGCTTTGAGCCTCGGTGGATGGACGGACTAGCCAAAACCGTTGCCGATTTTCATACCCGAATCGCAGATATCAGCGCCTGCCAAAAATTTGGCGGCGTGGCATCTATTCACACCCGCATAGAGGCGAACCTGACCGTAGCTGAACACTGTTCCCTCAAAATCCGGGACCATAATCTGATTCAGACCATCCGGTCATTTTGTGATGGTATGCTGCACCGATTTGGAGGGGTGATTGAACAGCGCCGGCAGGGAGGATTTGTCCGTAGCTGCCATGGGGACCTCCACCTGCGAAATATCGTCCTGGTCAATGGAAAACCGCATCTGTTCGATTGTATCGAGTTCAATGATGAGTTTCGCATGATTGATGTCATGAATGACGTCGCCTTTCTGGTCATGGACTGTGATTCAAGAAAACGGCCGGATCTCGGCCTCAGGTTTATTTCCCGGTATCTTGAACGGACCGGAGATTATTCGGGTTTGCGCCTCATGCCCCTTTACCTCGCCTACCGCGCCTGCGTCCGAGGCAAGGTGGCATGTCTCCTTGCCGATGACCCGGGGCTCGACAGTCAGACGAAGACGCTGCAGGTGCGGGAAGCCGCCTCCTACTTTTCCCTGGCCGGGCAATATGCGGAGTCCTATACCCCCGTCCTATTCGTCATCGGCGGACTTTCCGGGAGCGGCAAGAGCCATCTGGCCCTGCAAGCGCTTTCACATATCCCGGCCATCATCATTCGTTCCGATGCGACGCGTAAAAGACTGGCAACCCAGTATCCGGATGAGCCTCTCTATGGAAAAGGTATGGATATCCTCTGCTATGAAGCAATGTTTGAGGCCGCTGAAACTACGCTTAAGGCCGGATTCACGGTTATCCTCGACGCCACATTCCTGCGTCAAGCCGACCGCGACCGGGCTCGCGGGATCGCGAAAACAGCCGGGGCACCCATCCGCATCTACTGGCTGGACATAGACGAACAACTATTGCGAGAGAGGATTCGGAAACGTATGCGGGCCGGCACTGATGTGTCCGATGCGGATCTGGCAGTCCTGCGGTCACAACTCGCCGCCTACCAAAGGCCGCAAGAGAAGGGTATTGAATTTCTCACGGATAGCAGCGTCTGGCCCGGGTATCACAGCACCTCAACCGCCTGAGCGGCAAGGCGTGAACGTTCAGCCACATGTAGAATAACATGCCCCGCATGCTCCCAGCCGATAAATCGTGAAGCGGCCATTGTTAGCCCGTTGGTTCGTGCGGTCAGATAGGGGGTATCAATCTGAGCATTGTTGCCAAGGACGATGATCTTGGACCCCTCCCCCATGCGGGTAATCAGCGTTTTCATTTGATGCGGAGACAGATTCTGGGACTCATCAACAATCAACCAGGTTCGTATAAAGGTGCGCCCGCGTAACAGCCCCAGGGACTTGATTTCAATCCTGTGCTGACCCAGTACATCCTCAACCTGTTGTGAATTTTCACCGAGAAGTATGGATAGATTATCCGTTACAGCCCCCATCCACGGTTCCAGCTTCTCACGTTCCGTACCTGGAAGGAACCCAATGTCCTGACCCATTGGAACCGTGGCCCGGGTCACCAGGATGCAGTCGTAAAGACCATCTTCAATCGTCTGCTGCAAACCACAGGCGAGCGCCAGCAGGGTCTTACCCGTGCCGGCGCGCCCCATGAGCGTGACAATGTCCAGTTCGGGATTCATAAGCAGGTTTATGGCCATGTTCTGCTCCAGGTTCCTGGCCGTGATTCCCCATATCGCATGACGATCGCTGCGATAGGAGTGGATTGTGTGCAACACAAGCTGGCGCGTATCACTCGTTTGCGTACACCTCAAGGCTATTTCCTTGCCTCCCGGAAGAGTTACGAATGTATTTATCAAGGGTAACTGCAGATCATCGGGCCAATTCAGATGATAGGCGCTACCGTGTTTACCATCCTCAACCCTTAAATCGGCGCTCATGGACTCCCACTGCTCATTGTCCAGTTCAATATAACCCATCGGCAGAACGGCGGTGTCTTCGGCAATGTGATCGGAGCGATAATCCTCGGTGATCAGACCCAGGGCGCGCGCCTTGATACGCAGATTGATATCCTTGGTAACCAGAATAACTTCTCGATCCGGATTATCCTGTTTCAATGACATTGTGACCGCAATAATGCGATTATCATTGCTGGCCCTGTCCAGAGGTTCAGGAAGAATCTCCATAGCTCGATGGTTGAGCTCAAAAAAGAGGCAACCGCCGCCAGGCAACGGGCATCCCTGTTTCAGGTCGGCGCAACTCTCGCTGAGATCATCAAGATACCGCGACACATCACGAACATTACGGGCCAATTCATCAAATCCCCGTTTAACCCTGTCCATCTCCTCAAGCACCACAATAGGCAGCACCACATCATGTTCATCGAACTGCTGGATTGCCTGCGGGTCGTGAATGAGAACATTGGTATCCAGAACATACATCTTGCGTGATTCCATGCCGAGGCGTCCTTCCTGGTCTGTTTGAGTCTTTTGCAATGTTTCCGAGCAGGGGGCGTCATTCTCCACTTATGAATTTTGCAAAGATGCCCCTTTCTCAGCAGGATAGCCATTCGCCTGTCTGCTGACAAAATGTTTCCGCCCCAGCCCAACTTGACAGAATGCGTTTGCTTGGCATCATTCCGTTCGCTTTGCGGGAATAGCTCAGTTGGTAGAGCGCAACCTTGCCAAGGTTGAGGTCGCCGGT
>CAZQZF010000252.1:0-2837 GCA_964597745.1 uncultured Zetaproteobacteria bacterium | reverse complement strand
ACCAGATTTTTGGCTCATCATTCCTCGGGGTATATTCACCCCCGGCAATCGCAATGGTCCGTTTGCGATAGCCCTCGCGGGAAATGATGCCAACCTTCACAATCTTGTGCATGTCCATCGCATTCAATCAACCTGCTCCTTTGGATCAAATAAGTTATCATCGCGTGATAACGAAATATAGTCCCCTTACCCACGGGATGCAACCGGGGATACACCAGAAATGCCATAGTTCATCGAATCGGTGAACTTGGTCGTGCCCAATATATCTTATCGGGAGTTTTTCCAGCTATGGGAACAGCTTTTTAATCCCCAATATCAAGTCATAAAAGCCCGATCCCGAATCTTTTCCTACACACGCCGCGCTGCCTCTTCGTATGTCAGTCCAAACACGGTATCGGTCATCCAGCGTTTGAAGCCCTCGTTATCCATGAACTGCTTGAATAACTCGGTATCATCCTTGAGCACCGCTGTCATCACGCGGGCCAGGGCCTTGTCATGCTCAATACGAGCGTTCTGCTTGTCGGAATTCTTCTGAGCATTCTTGTAGGCTGAGTCCGCCGCCACACGGGCCGGAATGTCTTCAGTGATAAGCTTGTGCACGCGATCGGCATCACCCCAGGGAATGTTGCCGAACTGGTCGTTGAAGGTTTTGAGAATGTTGGACAGGCGGTCCATCTCCGGTTCGGACTTGCCACCACCTCCCTCCTCCTGCCATGGTTCGATCTCGGCATCTTCATCCGGCAGCATGATGTTCATCACTGACCGTTTCTCAACCCGATAGCTATCCATATCAATAGCTTCGAGAATCCCCCGCGACAGGTCATCCTCCTTCGGTGCGGGTAATTTTGATACCAGAAAGTTGAGAAAGATGGAGCGCTTCTCCCACCCGGCGTTGTCATAGGGAAGCACCGCTGACAGAAATCCATAGGTGCGGGTGAAGGCCTTGGCCTTACCCTTGAAATCCACTTGGCCATCTTCATCCAAATCCGCTTTATAGACTGCTACGCAGGCATCGAGAATCGGGTCAAGCTGGTCACGTTCAACACCGCCGAGATATAGCCGCACAAAATCGTCAATTTGCCCGGATGTATAGACCTGATAACCATCAAGATCCGTCTGCAAGTCGTGCAGTTTATCGGGGTCAGTCTCTTCGGCCAGAATCGTCGTGCGGTAGTAATCGGCGAACGACTCCTTGATCGTGTCGGCATCGTTCATGAAATCGAGCACGAAAACGTCATGCTTCTTCGGATGTGCCCGGTTGAGTCGCGACAGCGTCTGCACCGCCTTGATGCCCGAGAGTATCTTGTCCACATACATCGTGTGCAGCAGCGGCTCATCGTAGCCGGTCTGGAACTTGTCTGCGCAGATAAGGAAGCGGTAGGGATTTTCCTGGATTTTGTCGGCGATCTGTCCCGATGGGAAACCGTTGAGCGATGCTTCGCTCACCTTTGTCCCGCCGTACTCATGCTCTCCCGAGAAGGCTACAATCGCCTTGTACGAGCTTTTGCGCTCGGCCAGGTAGTCCCGAATGGCGTGATAGTACTGGATTGCACGCCCGATGCCGTTTGTCACCACCATCGCCCGCGCCGCGCCGCCGATCTTGTGCTGATTGATGACCTGCTCGTGGAAGTGATCCACCATGATCTCGGCCTTGAGCCAAACGGCATGCTCGTGTCCCTCAACATAGCGGCGTAACTTTTTTCTCGCCCGTTTGGTGTCGAATTCCGGATCGCCCTCCACGGTCTTAGCCAGCTTGTAATAACTGTCCACCGGCGTGTAGTACTTGAGCACATCGAGAATGAATCCCTCCTGGATGGCCTGTTTCATGGTATAGCTGTGGAAGGGAAGATGCTTCACCGTCCCGTCCGCTTGAGGTTCGGGCGCGCCAAAAATCTCCAGTGTTTTATTCTTGGGCGTGGCTGTAAAAGCAAAGTAACTGGCATTGGGTAACATCTTCCTGGATTCCATCAGACGATTAACCTGGTCTTCGGTCGTTTCATCCGCCGCTTCGGCACCGGACTCGGACAATGCCTGCGCCATAGCCGCCGAGGTCTTGCCGCCCTGACTGGAATGCGCTTCATCAATGATGATGGCAAAACTGTGGCCACGCTGCTCATCCCCGATTTCACCGAGAATAAACGGGAACTTCTGCACCGTCGAAATAATGATCTTCTTGCCACCTTCGATGAACTTCCGCAAATCACCCGAATGTTCGGCGTGCCCCACCGTCGCGCCCACCTGAGCATATTGCTTGATCGTATCGCGAATCTGCTTGTCGAGAATACGCCGATCGGTGACAACGATGATCGAGTCGAAGATCGGTTTATCATTCTTCTCCAACCCGATTAACTGGTGCGCCAGCCAGGCGATGGAGTTCGATTTGCCGCTTCCCGCCGAATGCTGGATCAGATAGCGCTTGCCAGCGCCAACGGCCCCGGCATCGGCCAGCAGTTTGCGCACTACGTCGAGCTGATGGTAGCGCGGCCAGATTTGCGTTTTCTTCTTGCGCCCGGTCTTCTCGTTCTTTTCGATCACAATCTGGGCGTAGTTCTCAAGAATGTTGGTCAGGCTCTCGCGAGTCAGCACCCGCTTCCACAGGTAATCGGTCTTCAGCCCGCCGGGGTTCGGCGGGTTGCCCGCGCCGTCATTCCATCCCAGATTGAAAGGAAGAAACCATGACGCCTTGCCCTTCAGGTGCGTGCAGAAACGCACCTCGTGGTCGTCCACGGCGAAATGCGCCACACAGCGCCCGAACTCAAATAGCTTCTCGCGCGGGTTGCGGTCCTTTTTATACTGCCAAACCGCATCCTCAACGGTCTGCTTGGTCAGACTGTTCT
>CAZQZF010000251.1:0-2885 GCA_964597745.1 uncultured Zetaproteobacteria bacterium | reverse complement strand
GCCCTGCACCATCTGCAGACCAATCCGAATTACATTCACCTGATTTGCGATCAACTGCCCGCTACGGTCCTCTTTGATCCTGGCAATGACAGCGTTCTGATGGGTTATGATTTTCACCTGGGTTCTGACGGGCCCAGACTGATTGAGATCAACAATGATGCAGGCGGGCTTTTTACGGCCTCCGGATGGCTGGATCAACCTCGGATTCCCGAACTGGCTGGTTCTATGGAAGAGCGTCTTGTGGCTATGTTTCCGGATCGCTGGAGGCAGATTGCCATTATGGATGAAGATATCGAAAATCAGTTCATGTATCCGGAGATGCTGGCCTTTTCCAATCTTTTAGAACAGCGCGGCCGCCAGACATTCCTGCTGAATCCGGATGAGCTGAAGCTGGATCAGGATGGCTGTCTGCGCCTGAAGTCAGGAGTGATCATCGACGCTATTTATAACCGGCACACTGATTTTTATCTGCAAGCCCCCAGGTTGGCGCATATTCAATCCGCCTACCTCTCTGGCAGGGTTCGGCTGACGCCGAACCCGCGCAGTTACGGTCTGCTGGGGGACAAGAGGCGCATGGTAGACTGGTGGAATTCGGGGTTACTGGAGTCTCTGGGACTGAGCAGAGAGGAGATGGACGTGATACGTAATTGCGTTCCGGAGATCCATCTGCTGTCCGAACTGGATCGGGAAACTATCTGGAGGGATCGGAAACAATGGGTCTTCAAGCCTGTCGCCCGGCATGGCGGAAAGGGCGTTTTACTGGGTAAGAGCATGAGCCGCAATCGTTTTTCCGGTATGGATTCCCTGGAGACCGTTGTGCAGCGCTACATTCCACCCTCGGAAGTAATACGGGAAGGGGACCGATTCAAGATGGATGTTCGTCTCTATACGCATGCGGATCAGTTGATCGCCCTGGCCGGCCGGGTCTATCAGGGGATGTTGACCAATTTCCGCGCCCCCGGCAGCGGCTTTGTTCCCGTTGAGGTTACCGGCTAAATTGGGAAGACCCGCTTTTCCGTCAATTGCGATCGTTGTACCCGTGCTTGACGAAGAAGATGGAATTGCCATGCTGATCGATCAATTGGAGGGGATTGGCGCCGCTGAGGTTATCTTTGTCGATGGCGGTTCGACTGATGCCTCACAGCGAATATTGCGTGAAAGGGGCGTTCGCTGGTATGTGGGCAGGCCGGGAAGGGCCAGTCAGATGAACCTTGGGGCTGCCAAGGTCAAATCTGATATTATTCTTTTTTTACACGCGGATACTATCATAGATTCAAGTAACTTAGAGAGTATTCGCACCCGTCTGCAAGACCAGAAAGCCGTAGCGGGATACTTCCGCGTCAGACTCTCCGGGAGCCGCCCCATGCTTCGAGTTGTTGAGTTCCTGATCAACTGGCGTTCCCGGATGACAAAGATCAGCACCGGTGATCAGGCCATGTTTATCCGCCGGGATCTGTTTGAGCGTCTTGGCGGATTTCCGGATCTGCCACTGATGGAGGATATTGAGATGAGCAGACGCTTGAAGAGGGAAGGGGAGGTCATCTGCCTGCCCGGCCGGGTCATCACCTCAAGCCGCCGTTGGGAGAGATTCGGTATCTGGCGTACAATCCTGCTGATGTGGCGGCTCAGATTTCGCTACTGGCTGGGCGCTGATCCGGCAAAGTTGAAGGCCCTCTACATGGATTATCCATGATGAAGTCGTACAAAGTCCATCCGTGGTCTTTTTACTCCACGGAAAGCGAAAAGTGCGATTTTCACTTTCCTTACAAATCAACAGCTTGCGGTTCAAGCCATTGATTTGCGCGCTCATCCATGGGCGCGATGATGACTTTTTACGAAGTCATCATTTATGATTCTCCCCATCATCATGTGCAAGGCACCCGTGCCCGGGCAGGTGAAAACCAGACTGTTAACCGAATACACGCAGGAACAGGCGGCGGCGATTCATGCCGCAATGGCTCAAACCGTCATTCAACGCGTAGCGCGCGTATTCCCTGATACATGGTTGGCGGTGGATGATATCCAGCACTCGTTCTTCCAGGGATTTGATCTCAGGGTTGTTGAGCAGGGGGAGGGTGATCTGGGCGATCGCCTGTCCCGGCTCCTGATTGATGCATATCGGGAAAAGCCGGAAGGTGTTCTGTTTATTGGAACGGATTCACCGCATATGCCCGAGTCACGTATTCATCAGGCTGTTAAGGCCTTAAAAAAAGTCGAAGTCGTTCTGGGGCCTGTAGAGGACGGCGGCTATGATCTCATTGGTCTTTCCGGCCCCCACAGTGAGCTGTTTGATCACATTGACTGGGGGACAACCAGGGTGCTTTCCCAGACCCTTGAACGGGCAGTCCAATCAGGCCTGAAAACTCAGTGCCTGGATACCGGGTTTGATGTGGATATTCCTGGCGACCTTATACGCGCATATCAGGCAGGCTGGAGGGAAGCAGGCCGCTGGCTGGCATGAACTATTATTCCGCCTTTTTCCTTTCCTGTTGTTTTTCAAGTTCAAACTTCAGCTGTTCCTTGAAACTCATTTCCCTTTCCGGCTTCTCTTCCAGTGCTCTTTTTCCGCCATCTTTGGAACTTATTCCGTGCTTCCTGGAAAATTTCCGGATCGTTCCCGCAATACCGGAAAACCAGTTTTTAACATCCTGGGTAGCCTTTTTCCCGCTCTCCTCCGATGCCTTCATTTTCTCCTTGACCTGTTCAGATCCGCGTGCCGTCTGATGCGCTACGGGCACGGGCTTTTCCACAGCATGAAGACGCCTTTCTTCGATGGCCTTTATTTTGGCCTTCAGCTTTGCGGCGCGGCTGGTCTTCTGTTCCGGGCTTGAAATGTGACCGTGCTCGGCGGGAGCCGCGGTCATATCAGCCGCTGGTGAATATCC
>CAZQZF010000250.1:1656-2918 GCA_964597745.1 uncultured Zetaproteobacteria bacterium | reverse complement strand
GCATCATACAGGGCGTACCCCCACCGCTCTGATATCTCCAGCGCTTTTGAGTAATAAGCGATGCACGGGAAGACCTCACACAGCGGCATCAGCACCTTTTGCAGATACGCATCTGCGTCAGCCAGTGTTAATGGCGTTGAGAACTTGCGTGTTGCCACGTTCAGAAATTCCTGAACCACCTGATAGCTGATGATGCCCTGTTGCGTGTTCAGTGCGGTTAATATCAGTTGGCGAGCGGTCTGTTGCTTGGCGGGAGCATCCGCATCGAAGGTATAGACGAGAATATTCGTATCAAGAAAAAATTTACCGCTCATTCATCTCATCCCGGCTGAAACGCCTGCCGGCATGGGCATAGGACAAATCCTGCATCAGTGATCCGTAATCCATGGCCGTCTGTTTCTGCCTGACATAGCGGGCAAGCCATTGCCGGAACATGGCATTAAGGGTTGTATGCTCCTGCTGCGCATTCTTTCTTGCCTGACGGATCAGATTTTCCTCGGCGCTCAGGGTCACATTTTTCAGCATGGCGGCCTCCTTTACACATTAATAGCGTACAAGAATATCGTGTAATGTCAAGCCATAAGTACTCGCTATGTTTTGGCTGCATCATCTTCGATACCCGGACGCAGTTCAGCCGAGGTCAGTTCCCGTGGCTGCGCCTCCACGGGTTCCGGCGGGGGCAATGATGCCATTTCGGGTGCGGTCTTGAGCGTCTCAAACTTGCGCGCTCCGGATAAGACGCGCGCCTCCAGCGAGCCGGTTGCATCGTTGTAGGCACGGACAGTCTGCCCGAGATGACGGCCTACTTTGGACCAGTGTTCGGACAATTTCTGGATTCGGACATACAACTCCTTGCCCAGCGCCGCCACCTGCTCCGCATTCTGCGCCAATGCCTCCTGCCGCCAGCCATAGGAAACGGCCTTGAGCAGTGCGATCAGCGTGGTCGGCGTGGCAACAATCACCTTCTGCTCGACGCCATATTCGATCAAGCTGCCATCCACTTTTAATGCGGCGCTGAAGAAATCTTCGCCGGGAACGAACAGCACGACAAATTCAGGGGTCCCGCCCAGTTCCTTGCGGATACGATCCCAATAGGCCTTCGCGCTTAGTCCCTTAATATGAGTCTTGAGTTGTGCCGCATGACGGACAAGCAGTGCTTCCGCCTTATCTCCCTCGCTTTCCATCGCATCCATGTAGGCGGAAAGCGTCACCTTGGAATCACTACCCCACAGACACCCAAACGGCCACAATAGCAACCTGAC
>CAZQZF010000250.1:0-1646 GCA_964597745.1 uncultured Zetaproteobacteria bacterium | reverse complement strand
CGTGCTTCCGCCGTAGCGCCGTCGGTTTTCATCGCATCCATGTCGGAGGAAAGATGCACGTTGGAAGCCGCCACGATAGGCCGCCCCAGCGGCAGATTTACGATCAGTGCCGGCCTGACCGCGCGTTCATCCTGTTCTCCGGCAATATGTGTCTGTTCAGTAAAGTCGCAGTGATCGAGCATGCCCGCCATCTCTACAACTCGCTTGAGCTGCAATTCTCCCCATCGGCCACGCGCCTGTGGCTGCCGCAGTGCGCGAACCAGATTGGCTGTTTCGGAGCGAAGTTTATCCTGTTCGCCCGCCATGCCTGTGATCTGTTCCCGAATGGCCGCATAGGCGCCTTCGCGCACCTTTTCCAGTTCGCCCAGGCGATTATCCATTTTCTCCAGTGAGTCTTGAACCGGTTTCGCCAACTGCTCGATTGCCTTGCTTCGCTTATCCAGATCAGAAGCCGCGCCCTGCTGAAAGCGGGAAAGGGTTTCTCTGGCAAGATCCAGAAATGATTCATTGTTGTGTTTCAACGCCTCGGCAGACATAGCCTTGAATGCATCATTGAGCTTTTGTTTGGCATCCTCAAGCAGGGCCAGCTTCCCGGCGGCCTGTTTCTGCTCCTGAGCCAGTCGCTCATTTAATTTGGCGGCATCTGATTCCAGTTGCCGTATTTCATCATTTTGATCGGTAATCTTCTGATTCAGTTTCTGCTGGGAGGAACGAAGATCAACCGCTTGCTGCTCAAGCATTTCATTCCGGGCGCTTAATTCAGCGTTGTGTTCGCGTTGTTCCGAAATCCTCCGATCTACTTCAGCGGCAAGGCTCTTTCTTAACCACAGCCAGGCAATCAATGCCCCAACAGCCAGACCCGCTATCAGCCCGATAAGTAGCCTATCCATGAGTTATCTCCCTTTTTTGCCAGACACAACATAATGTGAGCTTGGCCAGATTCATGAATAGTCCAGGTTAGCTCACAGTCAGTGCGGCGTCCTGCCCGGCGCTCGCAAGACACGCTCTATGGCGGGCAGGCGCGCCTGATAGCGTGGATCAAGCAGCCGGCGGGCGGACTTCGCAGCTATCTTTGTCCGGGGGAGGACTTATGCCCCATACCTCGCCTGGCCATTTGGCTATGCATCTGCGCAAGCCGCTGTTTCTGCTTGGCGGTAAGCATGGACTTGATGTCGTGCAGTTGCCGGGCAAAGGCGCGCCACAGACCCGACTCAAGTGAGCCGATCTGCGCCACTGTCTGGTCCACCGTCTTCAGATCAATAGCATCAGCCATGATCAGCCGCTTCAGGTCCGCACGTGCCGCGGCCAGCCGCGCCTTGTTGACGCTGTTTTTTCCGATCCATGCATCGCGCAGTACAATCAGGTGGCTGATCTGCTTGCCGGTCAGCTGAAGCAGGTTCGCCATGCCAAGGAAGTGAACTGCCGCGTTGTGTGGTTTGAACATATGACCGTGATGTCCCTGATAGTGCATGCCCATATGCATGGGGGCGGCCTGAACCGGCGATACGGACAGCAGCAGAAACATGATTGCCATTGGCATTACGCATGGCTCTTATAAACATCTACGAGCCCACGCACCACCTGAGCATCACGTATGCCGTATTCTGCTAGAAAACACAAAATCATAGTCAAACAAAACATAATGA
>CAZQZF010000249.1:0-2927 GCA_964597745.1 uncultured Zetaproteobacteria bacterium | reverse complement strand
TCTCTTACACCCTGCACGCACTCCCAACTGAGGCTTCTAGGATGATTCCAACCTGAAAGATTATGAAGCGTTTGGAATTCGTAGAGATAACGTAGTCGATATTGGCGAGAAAATTCATTTCTTACAGGAAGACAATCCACATTTAATTGGCGAAGAACTGGCAAAATGGTATCAGGGTTTATAGCCGTCAATATGGCTGAACGATTGGAGAAGCTGTTTGCGCCTTTGTGGTGAATGAACGATTTGTTTCAGCAGATCTTTTCACTCAACTGTAATTCCTCGGCTTCTACATACACTGAATTGGGATAGACGGGCCCGATATCCACGATCAACCAGGTATCGCCGCAGAGACCGAGTTCAAGGTCAAGCACATCCCCCACCCGTAAAAACCGGACGATCTCTTTAGCCAGCATTACAGGGCCAATGGGCGCTGACTGTCCGTCGAATTGGAACCATACCAGCTCTTCCCTGAGGTCCACAAGCCGTGCATGGCCCTCGTGAAAACGGGAGAAACGGTGCGTCCGCAAACGGGCCGGGATCCCTCTGCCCAGACGGACATAATGCAACAGTAACTGGGCGGCCTTGACGGCGCGCGCACTTTCGGGTTCCTGTTCCAAAAGTGTTGCGATGAGTTCGGCATACTTATCCCCCGGCAACCAGCGCCTGCCATGGACAAAATTCAGCCATTCACGAAGATGCGTGCAAAAATCACTGATCAGGCCAGTGTCTGCAACCTGCATACGCGGTAGATACCAGCCCACAAAATCACAAAGGTGGCCTGACTCTAAATCAGCCACCTTCAACACACCGAGATTGGAAATCTGATCAACATCCCCGTCCAGCAGCTCTTCCATATGATCCTGGAGTTCCTGCTCCCAATCGGCAATGCCGTCCGATTCCTCCTCTTCATCATGAAAGAGATCGGAAAAATACAGTAGATAATCAGCAAAGGCATCGAAACACGCTTCAGTCCTGGCAAGGGTCTCGAAGTCCTGCTCATGCTGATGCCGGATAAAGCAGTCGATGGCTTCCTGGAGAATCATTGAATTCAAAACGCGCTCCCGCTTGTCTGTCCGGCGTTAGAGCGTTATTGTCGCGTCCGCTTGCCGCCTTTGCAAACAATAGTACGCTTCAGGAGGGCTTTCATGCAAATCAATGCACCCAGTATCCGTGCTGGAATGATCCTGGAGATTGGGAGTGATCTTTGGCGCGTCGTCAAGACCCAGCATGTAACTCCGGGTAAAGGCGTGGCCTGCATGCAGGTAGAAATGCGCCATGTGGAAACCGGCGCCAAAACCAACAAACGCTTCAACTCGACTGAACGCGTGGAACGGGTGACGCTTAGCCAGCACAACATGCAGTTTTTATATCATGACGGGGACGCCTATCATTTCATGGATATGGAGACATACGAACAACTGGCCCTGAATGAAACGCTACTGGAAGATGCCAAGCCCTATCTTCTGCCTGAAACCGAAGTGATCGTAGAGATGTATGAGGGCAGGCCCCTGAATGTTCAATTGCCCAAGACCGTGGTGCTGACCGTGGTCGAAACCGATGCCGCCATTAAGGGTCAAACGGCTACGGGCTCCTATAAACCCGCCAAACTCGAAACCGGCGCCAGCATCATGGTGCCGCCATATCTTGAGTCCGGGACGAGGATCAAGGTGAATACTGAGGATGGGACCTATATGGAGCGCGCTTAACCCCGTGTAACCAGACCATGCAGGATTTAGGTTAGGTTAGATTTTACTGGTAAGAAGCTCAAGAGACTAAGATAAAATTTTTTTCATGCTGCATTCACTACTTTTCAATCTCTTGTCCTTATAGTTATCTCCATCTGGTGCCATTCCCTCCTCCCCTCCCTAATCACCATGGCATCAGGTAGGTAATGCCCCGGCTTTTCGCCGGGGCTATTACTTTCAGGCTGGCACTCGAATCAAAATGATGATGCAATACCTCCATGTGGACTAAGCTACGGCAACATCTTACTCTGGATCTTCCACAACCACCCCTGAATCCTGTCTGGATACATGCATGCTCGGTTGGCGAGGTTGCCAGCACCGCTTCCTTCGTTCATGCCCTGCTTTCCCGGAATCATTCCGTTCATATGACCGTGGTTACAGCTACGGGGATGGCTCAAGCCAAACGTTTGTTCGGGAACAAGATCACTATTTCTTATCTGCCGTGGGATATTCCCGGTCTCATGGTACGGCTGATCAACAGACTAAAGCCCCGCCTGTTCCTGCTTACTGAAACCGAATTCTGGCCCGGTATGCTGTCCACCTGTCATCGCAGGGGAATCCCTATCATCGGTATCAACACCCGCATATCCGACCGCTCCTTCCCCCGATACCATGCCAGTCGCTGGTTCTGGCGCCGGTGCTTAAGCCATGTCGAGGTGTTCTTTGCGCAAAGTCGGTTGGATGCGGAGCGCTTGCAGGCCATAGGCGTGAATCCAAACCGAATCCGGATCGTGGGCAACCTAAAATATACGGTAACCACTCCCAGCGTGGATGCCGCCAGCATTAGAAAACGACTTGACCCCAGTCAGCGACGCCCGATTCTGCTTGCCGCCAGCACGCATCCAGATGAAGAATCCAGTCTTCTGCATATGCTGCCACAGTGGCGAAAAACATGTCCGGATCTGCTACTGGTTCTGGTACCTCGTCATCCGGAACGTTTTGATGCGGTGGGTCGAATGATCAGCCAGTCGGGGTTCCGCTGTGCCCGATGGTCCGAACATGATGCCAACCCCGGAGCCAATGTGGTGATGATTGATGCCATGGGCGTACTCAGAGAATTGTATACCGTAGCGGATCTGGTCTTCATCGTCGGCAGCCTGGTCCCGGTTGGAGGTCATCACCCCCACGCTGCGACGGTTTGCTGGAGGCGTTGATAACACGTTCAGGCAAGCCATATCTTTG
>CAZQZF010000248.1:0-2930 GCA_964597745.1 uncultured Zetaproteobacteria bacterium | reverse complement strand
GCGGGCAAAGGAACAAGCGAGGGCGCGGCTGTATTTATGAATAGTGCAGGTTAGGTTGCGGGCTTCTCGATTATGAACACCAGAAATGGCCACAATGGAACTCCGATATATCTGGACAGAAGGATTTTCCCACCTGTGTTCTTCAGGGCAGCAAGAACATTGACAGATCGGCACCCCATCGACAGCCAAGGAAGGTGCCACGCAATATCTTCAACCTGGTCCGCCAAATACTTCACAATCGCGTTCTTCGGCTCCGTCGAATGGGCAATACCAAGTTTACCACCCGGTTTCGTCACCCGGTAAAGCTCCAAGGCCCCCTTTACCGGATCATACACGGGACATAGGCTATAAGTTGAAAGCACCACGTCAAAGCTATTGTCGTCGAATGGCAAATGAACCATATCCCCTGTTTGAAAGGTAACTCTTTCCTGTAGGTTCTCTCGAATAACTTTTTCTCGTGCCACAGAGAGCATGTCATCACTGAGATCAAAAAATGTTACTTTGCCGCGCTGCCCCGCCTTCTTGGCGGCCAGAATACCGGTGGTTCCGGTACCGGAACCACAATCTAATACTGCATTACCTTCATTTACAGTATTCTCAACGAGAATTTTTCTGCCTCTTTGATCGGCTCTCGCTGTAATAAGCGCGTGTTGGAAATCATACCGTTTTGCGATATGTCCATAGATGGTTTTCAGTTTTTCTGTGTTTAGAGCTTTACGCACCCACGAATTCCTTTTGTATGCAGCCTAACGGCCAGCGTTAAGCTGCAAGCGCGCCCGCAAGGGCGAGCTTGCTTGCTCTGGCGGGCGCGCTTGTCCGACTTGAACGCCTTGTTCGCAGACGGGAACCGGCTGCTCGTAATGGGAGCAAAAGCTTAACGCTGGCCGTTCGCAGACGGCGCGCCTTAGATGCATATCCATTCAGGTTGCTCATACCTTCTCCTTGGCCGATAACAGTTTGATTTTACACGGGAAAAGCGCCGTCTGCGAACTTGTGAATATACGAACTTTTTCTTTTGGTGGAGATTATAATTGTTCTCATCAATAAAATCGATCATTTCCAGCTTAGATTGGATGCTTTGGAGCAGTCAAATACATGTGGACATCCAGTAGCTCGGTTTTGTCAGTACACTGATTATGATGAGCAGGAAAAACGGCTGAAAAACTGGGCCTGGCCGTTATGAGAAGTATCGTAATACAGAGATTGCAGCCTGAAACCGGCAGCGGGATTGAGCTGTGGGCCGCGGATCAGGGTGTGAAACCCCTCTCCGGCCAGGATCTGGTGACTGGTGGTCAAAAACAGCTCATTCACCACACCCGCCCGCAGCAGTGTATGGAATACCGCCGGACCGGCGATGGAGTAGATCGTCCTGAACCCTAGATCGCCCAGGGCATCGACAAGTTGTCTTCCGTCAATCCTCTCCCCCTCCCCTGCAAAGATTACCTGATAACCGAATTTCTGAAGCGCTTCCACCCGCTTTGCATCGGCGGCCCTGCCGGTAAAGATATGGATCGAGCGATCCCGGTATGCCTCCAGGGCCTGTAACGGGATATCAAGACTAGCGCTGATCACGGCAATGGCGGGCTGAGGACTCATGCCGCGCCTTTTACGCCATGCATGGAGATCGGCGTAGGTATTCCCTGGACCAATCGGCAGGAGATCCTGGGCGCGGCCTTCGGCAAATTGCCGGAAATAACGGGCGCTGCTGAGCAGGACATCGGCCTGGGCGGCCAGTTCCTGATAGAGCCGCCAGTCGGCAGGGTTGGCGATCTCGCGGGGAACCCACGATTCGGCGCCATCCGGACTGGACAGGGCAATGCGGCCATCCAGACTGCTGAGAAAATTGCAGTAGACGAATGGCGCGGCTGATCCGGCCCTGTGCATCCCGAGTCCCAGGTACAGCCCCTGCAACTGAACCTGTTTATTGGGCGCCGGATACAGCCTGAGCACTATTTCGTATATGAATTCATCACATCCATCAGGGATAGCGCGGATTTGGGCGGTATTGCCTTGCCGTTAAGCAGGATGTCCTGCGCCGTCAGTTTTTTTCGGTAATAGCTTTTGTTCATCTTTTCCAGAGAATTCAACTTTGCTCCCTCCAGGGAAAGTCCGGCAAACAGGCCTCTGGACCTGGAATAGGCATAGATTTCGGCCTTCAGGGAGATATCGACGGCCGCTTCAGCCTTTCTACCCACCGGTCCGGCAGCCACGGAGGCATCCCCGCCAAGCGTAATTTCACTCCTGAGCAGTCCCTTCAGGCCCCGTTCGTTTCGAATCACCAGGATCAGATCGGTTGACTGGCCGCCGATCTGGAAACCGAAGCTCCCCCCGGCTATTGAAAAGAATGCCGGCGGCGACCAGCCCTTGCGGGCGCCCTTGTGGTGTAAAATAACTCCTTTTCCATACTTGCCGCCAACAATAAACCCGGCTTTAATAACACCCGGAAAGATGGCGATAGCCACCGATTCCTTCAGGAGTTTCGCCGGAATGCCCTTCTCGGGAATACTCTGAATCTCCTTAATAACCTCTATTGCATCACCGACCTTATCTCTGGCCTCATTGGCAATCGCAGTGGAAAGAAACCCCAGCAAACTTACAAACACAATAAACAAGCTCAAACGTTTCATTATTTTTCTCCTCTGATTCCATCCGCGGACGGGATCAGAGGAGAAGATATGGAACATAAGCGGATTGTAAAGTCTGCCCGTCCACGGGTAGGCTTGGCCAATGGCTGAATCGCAACCCGATCTCTCCATCCATTTTGCCGGGCTGGATCTGCAGACGCCACTGGTGCTGCTGTCCGGCTGCGTCGGCTTCGGTGATGAATACACGCGCGTCGAAGGCTATTCCAATGCCGATATCGGCGCCGTTATCCTCAAGGGAACAACGCTTGAACCGAGATTGGGCAATCCGCCTCACAGGGTCTATGA